>JAKQFZ010000250.1 GCA_029558215.1 Candidatus Omnitrophota bacterium | reverse complement strand
TGATGGTAAGAAAATCGAAGGCACCAAACTTGATGCCGTTGGCACTGCCACCTGGCTCGATCAGGGACTTCCTTGGGCGGTATTCACGTTGGAAGAAGTGAAATACAACGTGGATGTGAGTGAATACATCCTGAAGAAAGGGAAGTAGGCATGAAGATCCTGGCGCTCGAACACGAACTTCCCAATGCAACCGCCAAGGGATTCCAGAAATACGCCAAAGACGAGGCGAGAAAACTCTGGGAGTTGTATAAGGCTGGGGTGATTCGAGAAGCAAACTTCCGCGTGGATCGAAGCGAGGCGGTTTTGGTGCTGGAATGTCAAACCGTGGAGGAGGCGCGGGAGGCATTGTCCACATTGCCTTTCGTCGAGAATCAGCTGATCACGTTTGAGTTGATTCCCTTGAAAGCCTATCCAGGTTTTGAGAGGTTGTTCGAGAAGGAATAAACATCCGTCTACAGGCTAGTAAGAACTCCCCAGTGATGGGGAGTTTTTGTTTCTAACGAACTATCATGACGCTGAGAAATCTTGTTTGGAATTCTCTGAGTGATAGCCTTGATTATGCCTGCGGCATCATCGGGTGACTTAGGCGACTTTCACTTCCACCATCTCTCCATTGACGAAACTCATCAACGAACTGTCCACACGGAAGCGGGAATCGGTGTCGTAGCGAGCGCGGACGGTGTCGAAGTCGGGGACATCGCCTGCGGTCAATGCGGCAACCTCGTCAAGCACAGCGAGGTCATTCGGGTCATCAAGTGACTCGTTGAGGATCACGCCCCAGCAATCCCACGGGAGCAGCTCCATCTTGTTGAGCGATGCCACATCACGGACAAAGTCTCCGCGCACGAAACCCAATCCCTTCATATCGAAGATGCCGAACTTATCGGGGTCTTGTTCGCCCGTGCGGCACATCTGCCATGCCTTCCCGCCGACGATGAACTGGTCACGCGGCACATCGAGGACATCGAAGTTGATCTTCAAGGCATCCTGTTGCAGTTCATCAAGTTGGGCATCTACGAGCACCCAGC
>JAKQFZ010000298.1 GCA_029558215.1 Candidatus Omnitrophota bacterium | reverse complement strand
CACGGTGACGAATACTCCGACGAATACGCCAACGGCAACGATGACCGAAATCGGTGGACAATGCGCCAAGCGCTGGGAATTCAACGATGGACATCCGGAAGACTGGATCATTTTCCAGGATGTCACGATACCTGTTGTCGTGGGTGGCTATCACACTTCCACAAGTACAACCGATGATCCACGCATCCGAACCAGCCACGCCATGGCGATTGACGCCGATACCTACAAACTGCTCGAAGTCCGCATGAAGTGTAGTGCGGGCACCATGGGACAGCTGTTCTTCCGGAGTGCATCAGAGAGCAACTTCACGGAATCCAAGAGTGTGAAGTTTGTTGTTCCGAGCAACACGACGTTTGTGACCTATCGGCTTGACCTTCGCGGTGTTGCCAGTTGGAAAGGCGTCATTGACCAACTCCGCTTTGACCCGATCAATGCCACCGGTGCCGACATTGAGATTGACTACATTCGAGTCTGCTATCCACTCGGGATGGAGAAACCCGTTTGGGAGTTCAACACCGATGGCAACCGAGAAGGCTGGACGGCCAATCCCCACCTGACCAATGTCGCAGTGGCAGGTGGACTGTTGAGTGGCGAAGTTTCGTCAACAAATCCGAATTTCTACTCACCCAGCGGCTTGACGATTGACTCCGGCAAGCAGAATGCCATCCGGATGCGAGCACGTTTGTCTGCTGGGAATCGTCTCCGAATTTTCTACCGCAGACAGGGAGAGGGGACGTACGCAGGTTACAGGGATGCTTTGGTTCCGAGCAATGAGAGTTTTGTTCACTATTGGGTGGATCTCTCTCGTGACGCCAACTACACGGGAACCATCGAGCAGCTTCGGTTAGCGCCCTTGGGAGCACCGGTTGGAGCGAAGTTAGAGGTAGACTATTTCCGAGTGGTGCAACCGGCATACAACTTCGTGTGGCGTTGGGATTTCGACACGGACGGCGACCTTAATGGCTGGACAGCACTGAAGCATCTCTCGGCACCAGTTGCTGCCAACGGCTTCTTGACCACTACAACAACG
>JAKQFZ010000271.1 GCA_029558215.1 Candidatus Omnitrophota bacterium | reverse complement strand
GAGTCTGCCTGAAAGGAATCAGCAGCAATTCCTTTCGCGAATACTACGTCAGCTACCTCTACGGGTGGCGTGAAACCTATGCGGACAAGGAAAGCGCGCGATTTGACTTGATAGTGGACATGATCAACCGCGAATGCATCGGCGGCGATGCGATGGGGGAGATCAAGGAAATCATCGAGGATCGCTACTGCATACTTCCCCTGTATCTGTACGACCACAGTGGAATCACAATGAACACCACTGGATTCTCTTGTCAATGGGACAGCGGCCAAGTGGGATATATCTACATGTCGCTGGAACAAGCCAAGGCGGAACTCTTTGCGGAAGGTGAATCGCCAACCGCTCAGGAAGTGTACGACAAAGCGAAGGCATCTCTCGAAAGCGAAGTCAAGTCCTATGACATGTACCTCACTGGAGATGTCTATAGTTACGAGATCGTTGACGAAAGTGGATGCGTTCTCGACTCCCTCTCCAGATGCTACGGACTGGACTACTGCATCAAAGAAGCAAAGTCAGCAGCAGAAGAGATTTGGAAGACGCTATCTGAAGATCAAGGGGGTGGGATTTGAAACCTGCATACAGATACTCAACAAGAAGCATGAAGGGATCTCTAGCAGAAAGACTCTACAGGCAGATCATCGTATCTCGCAGTCCAATAATTCATCAACCGACAGATTGCGTCGCCCTGAGAAACCTTCCACCAGGAGACCGTGATGTTTCTTCGATGGCATTTCGCTACTGCTATGCCACATCCAGAAAGGCGGCAGCACAAGAGCGAGGCGGCAAATGAGGCAAGCGAGAACTAAGAAGGGGTGTCCGAACCTCAGCGGCAAGCTTCGCAATAGGATGTTTGTCATACTAGAAAAAGGTGAGGTTGATGACTACACAAGCAGTCCTTCTTCAGAAGTCAGCTTTAGGAATGCGTCTAGTGTGGTGCGTGTTCCATCGCTACTGAATAGGTACACGCTTCGTCCTAGGTTTTGGCAAAGCCTTTCGAACAAAGAGGAGAGTGGCAAGTGAATTCAGCCCGCAAATCAGCAAAGTACGGTGGCGCAGAGGATGGACTCAAGAAGAACTACGGCGCACTGGATGACTGCATCTACCGCTCTGGCGTGGCAAGATATCTTGAATTCGGGATATCGAGACTGTCCCGGAGTTCGCTCCCTCCGAACGGCAGCGACGTAGCGATGGTTGCCTCTAGGATTGCGGAGAGAAAGGAGTTCCTATGAATCCAGCATGGATGCATGTCG
>JAKQFZ010000259.1 GCA_029558215.1 Candidatus Omnitrophota bacterium | reverse complement strand
CAAGCCATGCTCGACATACCGGAGGACAGCAGCGAACTGTTGAGCGCCATCAACGTAGAGACTTGAAGAGACAAGGCCCCACCCCAGCACGACATTGAAGAGCACGACGCCTGAGACAAACAGAGCGGCGCTGCTCAGTCGCAACTGCTCGGCTTCGGATTGGGCCTGACCAGGAAGCAAAGCCTCCTCCACCGGCACCTTCGGCAATTTTGTTCGGCCCCGCTTTCCAGAAGCCCTAGAAGATCGAGTTGCGGCGGTAGATGCTCGTTTCGACGACACAGTTGTGCCTAACAACCGAAACTAAGCATTCGCTTTCGAAACAGCTACCATACTCTCTGGCTTCCATTTCTTCTTCAGCCGAGAGAGTTTCTTCTCCTCAAAAAGCACATGCTTACGGGCGATCGGATCGTACTTCATTATCTTGAGTTTCCCCTCACCCTTAAACTTTCGCTTGTTCTTCCGGTTGATGTAAAAGAACCCGGTTCCAGCAGAAGAGACGAGAAACACCGTCTCCATATCGACCTTGGCCATGTCTTCCCCTATATAACTTAGCCCTACGGCTCTAGAAATATCGGTGAATAGTATGCTGATGACGATTGAGTAGCAAGGCACGCCCTGCCACATTCTCAACAATCTGCGTGTTGCGACCGGGAGCCGACCTTCCTCCGGCGCAGGCCTGAGCGGGCCGATCCCTGAGGGGGACCCCAACCAAACACTCAACACACTGAAACTACTAACAAAAAAGACGGCGAAGCAACGGTGCTAGAGACTGTAACGTGAACTGAGGCTTCACCGTCTTCAACACAGAGGACGCAAATGACACAAAGGTGCATTCTTCCAAGCCCTGGCGTCCTTCGAGTCCTTTGTGGTCAAAAAACTGTTCGCATCCCCAGACACACTTGCGGTTAAAGTCTCCGGTGCTATGAGTGAAAGGAGAGAGCGCTCGTGGGCTCTCTCCCTGATGGGTCCAGTTCAGCAGCCCCACCAGCGTAGGGAAGCGTAATCGTGAAGGTCGTGCCGGCTCCAGGGGATGAAACACACCGAACCTCCCCTCCCCAAGATTCAACGAACACCCGGACAGAGTACAGACCCAAGCCACTGCCCCCGAACTTCTCCCCATCCATGGAGATTCGTTTCGTCGTGTAGAACGGTGTGAAGAGGTGCTGAAGCACCTCTTCCGTCATTCCACAGCCAGTATCGGAGACATCGATCATCACCCGTGGCTCGTCACCGGTGGAATCGGTCCGGACGGAGAATGAGACCGTCCCCCCTCTTGGGGTCGCATCCAGAGCGTTCGTGAGCAGATTCATGAGAATCTG
>JAKQFZ010000243.1 GCA_029558215.1 Candidatus Omnitrophota bacterium | reverse complement strand
CCCGAAGTGTTGACGGACCATATTCCACTGCAAATCGACCGCGACAATACCGTTCTTCTTCTGAAACAAGTGATAGGGCTCCTCCGACTCCTCTTCCTTGCCTGTGTCTCGGCTGGTCAATTGATAGCCTTGAGACCAGAGAACTTTTCTCGCCTGCGGAACCGCTTCTTGCTCCACGATCAGATCGATGTCTGCACATTCACGCAGGCCAATGTCGCCATACGCAGTCTGCGCGAGTGCCACTCCCTTAAATGGGATCACTCTTACACCTTTAGCCGCGAACGCATCAATGAGCATCACCAATTCTTTGGCGAGCAATGTATTCAACAGCACATTAGCCTGATTATGCCGACGAAACGCTTGATGAGTGGCCGAGGGCACCGCCTTGGGGCAGATCGTGAGCAGGTTTCGATACACCAACGGCGCCACCCCATGCGCTCTCGAAAGCTGCCAAACCCTGTCCCACTGAACTCCATCAGAGACCAGATCTTCGACTTCGACACGGGCAAATTCACTCACGACAGTTCTCGCACAAAGGATGAGCAACCGCCCTTCGGCATGCATCTGAGACAAAGCCGTCGACCGCTCGTTCCCCTTGCGAGAACCAGCTCTCGTGCGAAACGATCCCCATCCGACCGATGCAGACTTCGACTGTTCTCCCATCTCAGCTTGCCTTCTTCATTGAATGGTTGTCCAAAAGGGGAGTCACAAGCCAGGGTAAATCCAGGACATCACGGCCAAAATGAAGCCGGTAGCAGTCAGTCTCCTGAATGAGCCGCACCAACGCTTTGAACTCCTCCCGCGCAACCTCTGGTTCATATACGAGCAATGAATGCGGAAGAATCATCTCCATGGCCAATTTCTTCGATAGAGGCTCGAGGCAACTGTGCGGCGAATCAACAACTGTGGGAAATAGAATCACGGCAGGTTTGCAGGACTGTCCGAGTGGATTCGAGTACAGATCCTCCGCGTAGAAATAGCGTTTTGGAGTTCCCGAATGAAGAAGTGAGGGCGGCGCGTTCCGCAAC
>JAKQFZ010000218.1 GCA_029558215.1 Candidatus Omnitrophota bacterium | reverse complement strand
CCACTCCCGCCCACCGTGCCGCGGCGACAGCATTCTGCTTGGCTTGCTCTTGTGCCTTGTATGCATCGACTATTGCCACAGCATTTCTCTCGTCAGCACGTTGAGCCTCCAATGCCTTATGTCGTTCATATTCCTTGAGTGACTCTTGTCTCGCGACATATTCTGGGGTTTGCTTATAAACTGCCAGCTTTTCATCCTCTGTCATGTCTGCCTGAAGGACTTTGGCGATTTTCGCCTGTTGCTGTGCCTTTTGTTGTGTTCGTGCCGCCTCCCAAGCCTGTTCCTGAGCACGTTTGGCTTGGTTCTTGGCAATCACCTTTCCACGGCGTCTTGCCAGCACATCTGGAGGGATTTCATCTTCATCACCCTGCCCAGCATTGCTCGCGATTAATGCGGCTAATCTCGCGGCTTCTTCTTCGCGTTTCTTCTGCCATTCGGCAAGAGTTGCTCCCAACATGGCAGCCGCAGCGGCTCCCCACAGGATGTTCGGATTGGATAACGGAGTGCTTGTCGTTTGGTTTCCACTGCTGAATGAGTTCATCCCTCCTGCCTGGATGTTCACGCTCGCGAAGACTGTCTCCCCATTGGTTGTGGTAGTCTCAGTGCCAGCGTTTCCATTGTTCGCACCGCCAAACGATTGTTCATTGGAGGTCAATGCTTCACTTGGTATTGGTTCGGCGACTGTGCTAACCGGTGGTGTGAAGGCAGGAATCGGCAAGATGGAGTTGAAGGCTGTCACCTCCACAATTGCCGTACTCATGGTCTCATTCCCCGCCTGGTCGCTGATCTTCAAGGTGATAAAGTATTGCCCCGGCGCCGCTTTCGTGCCATCGGCAAAGATACCGTCCCAGCGGATCTCATTGTCGTTGGACTTCTTGCCTGCGATTTCTTCCAGCCAGACGATCTTCTTGTATTTCTCATCCTCATCTTCGATGACAGAGCGGTTGATCCAAAGCCCGCTCATCATGTCTTCAAGATCGTACATCAAGGTATCGCCCAAGTTCAAGCTGTCGTCATAGATTGCAATGGCAGGCGGGACGGTATCCACCATCATCGGTAAGACCGGCGTTTCAGTGATGTTGCCCGCATTGTCGGTGACGCGGATTTTGTAGCTATGGATTCCATCAGTGAAAGACAGTGGACTGGTGATGGTCCCCCATGCGCCATTATTGACGGACGCTTCGATCTTGTTTATGCCTGATCCTGTATCCAAAACATTTGGCGT
>JAKQFZ010000206.1 GCA_029558215.1 Candidatus Omnitrophota bacterium | reverse complement strand
CCTGCTCTTTGAAAACGAGTTCCGCAATCTCCGGATCGAACTTTTCTAGGAATGGATGATCCTGCTTTGCCACTTGTTGTGAAGCCACCAGATTTCTCCTTGACTTATCCCGACGGGGAACGGAATATCTTCTTGACCGATACAATCCCAAGTTCACCGTGTGCTGTCAAGGAGGAAGGCAAAAGAGGTTTTCGGGTTGACCTTTCCCCGCGCTGTCCTGTATAGAACCGACATTTGACATCGAGGATGGAACAACCCTATGGCACCCAAAATCGCCAGGAAAAAGAATCCCACACCGGATTTCCCCGTTCACAAGTCTGTTCAAGGTCGCGCAATCAAAACGCTCTCGTTTGGAAAGCGCAAGAAAACCGTTCTGCTCATGGCGGGCGTTCACGGTGATGAGAAGAGCGGCGTGCTCATGATCCGCCGTCTGCTCAGGAAGATCAGGGCGGCCGCACCAGATGCTCTGAAGTATCGGATCGTGGTCATGCCCGTGGTCAACCCTGACGCCTTCAGCGCCGGCACAAGACGCAACGCCAATGACATTGACATTAACCGAAACTTCCCCACCCGTGATTTTCATGCAAACAAGAAGCGTTCGGGGGGCACAGAGCCTGCTTCTGAACCGGAGACACGGGCAGTTCTCGACGTGGTTGAGCGCGCAAAGCCGTGGCTCATCATATCGCTGCACGCCGCGTTGGCTTGTGTGAATTACAACGGTGATGCAGCACTCAAAGTGGCAAAACGGATGTCGTCAATCTGCAAACTGGAAGTCAAGGGCGACATCGGCTATCCCTGTCCAGGATCGATGGGAACCTACTATGGTTGGGAGAGGCAGTTACCCGTGATCACACTTGAACTCCCTCGTGACGGCGCTGATATGAAACCCACGGAATGCGCGATTCTTGACATCCTCAGCTTGGAGTAGAAATCGAAACCCTTTCAAGCGCTCAAGATACAAACGGGGCAGAACCTGTACGGCTCTACCCCGTTCTGCGTCATTCCTTATTGACTGCCGTCAATGCTACTTTGCAGTCACTCTGACGTCGTCAATGTACAAGTACTCGCCAGAGTCAATCGAAGTGCCTTCGAATTTGACTCGGAAATTGGAGCGGAAGTATGCCGCATCCCCACCGGAGTTGTTGATGGTGGTTGTATAGTAATGCCACGTGGACTCCGGACTGGTGATCCCAACTTCGAACTTGTTGGCATAGCTGGAGCCGTTGTACAGCTGCAGAAAGATGTCGTCACCATCGTCAATGCCGACGTCCCTGTAATGGAACGAAATGGTGATGCTGGACCTGCCTGTCGTGTTCAGGTCGCCGGAAATCAAGTCATTCTGTGTACTGTTGCACATCGCAGCGCGTGCCGAGGAAACATAGTAAGAAGTGCTGGTTCCCCAGTCGGTGCTCCATCCGGTATAGGCGTTGGTGAAGTTGTCATCAATGAGGATCGTTGCCGTAGACCACGACCACTTCACTGCATCGGCGATAATGGCTTCTCCCGAATCCGCCGCATCAGTCATGACAACAGAAGTTGATCCAGTCGAGAAGTTGAACACACCTATCGAATTCCACATTCCGCCGTTGACTTCCTGATTGACTCGCATCATCCTGGAGCCGCCCGCGTAGTTCACTGTGTACGGGGCATTCTTTGGACGATTCGATCCAGCGGAATACCAGACAAAGACTTCATAGTTCCCAGATGCTGGAATGGAAGTCTGCCAGGTTGCCGTGTCATTGCCAGCACCACAGGTGTTGTACTGGTAGTCGGCACCGTACTTGTCTGTCGCTGATGAAGCGGTCAGCCAGCTGCTGTCCACACCCACACTGGAGTAACCCGTATCTGAGTTATCAACGATGATATCCGCTGGAGTTCCAGCAGACGTCGGAGTGTTGGTAGGTGTATTGCTTGGCGTGTTGGAGGGTGTGTTTGTTGGTGTATTGGTGGGTGTGTTGGTTCGCGTAAACGTCGGTGTGTTGGTCGGAGTATTCGTCGGGGTATTCGTCAACACAGTAGGAGTATTGGTGGGAGTGCTTGTCGGTGTGCGAGTTGGCGTGTTGGTTGCCGCAGTTGTCGGAGTATCCGTTGGACCTGAAGGACCGCTCCATGCCCAGCGAACAGCATCTGCCATGACCACCTTGGAGGTGTCAATACCATCATCCGTCAGGACGATCGTGCAGGTACCCGCATTAAACGCAAAAGTACCGAGCAGATTCCACTGGCCGCCACCGGCCTGCTGGTTCACGTCGAAGGTCTGGGAACCACCGGCATGATAAACTGTGTAGGGGGCGTCAGTGGCGCGGTTGGTTCCCTGAGGATACCAGCAGTAGACACTGTAGTTGCCGGCCGTGACAATGCTTCCCTGCCAACGAACCTGGTCAGCACCCGTGCCGCAAGTATTGTAGCGATAGTCCGCCCCGTACTTGTCCGTCGCACTGGTTCCCGTTGACCATGAGCCTGCCAGAATGCTGAATCCGGCGTTGCTGTTGTCTATGATGATGTCCGCCGGAGTCTGTCCGGTTGGCGTTGCTGTCGGAGTTTGCGTTGGAGTGCTGGTAGGGCCGACACCCAATGCGATATCTATTCGGGTGACACCACCTGCCGTGACAGAGACGCCCGACACAGAACCGTCACCTACGCCACTCTTTGAAGCACTCACCGTGTAAGTTCCTGGCGGAACGTTCAAAATGGTGTACTGCCCATCCGCCGCAGAGAGCGTTACGTAGCTCGAGCCGGTGCGAGTCACCCAGGCATCAGTCACTGGATTCGAGCCGTTCTTGACCTGACCAATGATAATTCCTGTGGTTGGGTTGGTCTTCCACGACATGCTGGGCGTGTCTGCCGACTGGGAATAATAGCTGTTCAGGAAGGTATCGAACTCCCCGGCATCAACAGAACCGTAGGAGAATGGCACAAAACCCTGTCCTCCACGAGTTCGCGTTTGTGTGATTTCATTGCCAAGTTCCGGAAACGTATAGTTTGCTGCGGATGCGCCCGCGTAGACATGGCGCCCATAGCGATAGTCAATCCAGTCCTGAACCAAGATGTCAAAGTTCGGAGCCGGATCGGGAATATCCCAGTAGATCATCGGAACTACAGCATCCATGCAACCGACCTCAAGCCAGTGCTGGGATTCCTGAAGCCACCGGTCATAGCCATCGGTGAATCCGCTGTACCCTGCAAAACGACTTCGATCGTAGATACCGAATGGCGAGCAGGACATTGTGACCCACGGCTTCACCTCCATGACAGAGCCATAGATGTCCGTGAGCATTCGGGTAATCTGATCCCGTGTCCAGTTCTTGAAATCCAGGCTGTGGGGGTTGCCTGAGCCGGCACGTCGGGCGTTGCTGATCGGATCATAGGAATACGTGTTTGCTGGAACTCGAATCCGGTCATAATGAATCCCGTCCACGTCATAGGTGTTGACCACATGCATGGTCACCTTGCGAATCCACTCCTGGAACGACGGTACCCCTGGAGCGCACCAGCAATAGTTATCCGAGGAATAATAGACCGGAGTGCCTGCCGAGTCGCAAATTGTCCAGTCGTGATTCCCACTGGGATTGTAGTACAGCCAGTAGGGGTGTTCCGGCGTTGTGTGTGCCGGTGGTGTCTGGCTGCTTGAAGACCAGACGACATGCGTGTTGATGTACACATGAAACTCCAACCCACGGGAGTGCGCTGAGTTGATGGCGTACTGCATCGGATCCCAGCCTGGATTCTGTCCCAGTCCTCCCAACAATGCAGACCAAGGTTCATAGGGCGAAGGATAGAGCACGTCGCCCTGTCCCCTCATCTGGAAGAGCACGGCATTGAAACCGTGGTCTTTCAGATTGGTCATAATCGTGTCAATTTTCGCTTTGGCGGTTGTTTGATTGCTGTTCGGCCATTCAAACCGAGTGACCCACATGCCTCGAAACTCTGCGGCAGAAGCAGAGATGCTTCCCAGAAGCGTCAAGGCCAGGACTGCCAGAGTAATGATGGTTCTCTTCTGCTGACTCATGAATAATTCCTTTCGCTTGCTTCCCAAAACACTGGAGCACAAAGCTCGTTTCCCTCCCCGAAGGAAGAGACAGGATTTCAGTCCAACTCCCTCAGGGCTTCAATACACCGCATCATCAGGACTCCGTGCGACACACTCCCCCTTTCAGCTCTTGATGGAATCCCAGCCACACGCTTGGCTGGTCTCCACGCCCGGTGAACATGCCTCAGATGGGACAGAGCAAATAGGCAACACGCATACTACAGAACAACTGCCGCATAGAGCCAGCCCATCTTGACTGTTTACCACAAAAGATGCATTCAATTAGCTTACCCGGTCAACTCAAGGGGATAATCACATCCCCACAACTCAATCCCAACACATTCTGTCGATCAGCCTGCCCTGGTGGCACAGCCTCAAGACAACAATCACAACACTTTATATAGATAGAATACACTCCCGTTTTGGTCATGTAAAGCGTTTTCTTTGCTCATGTGTACTAGATCAGTTACGGAAGGGGTGGAGGTATGCTTCGGTTGCAGAGGCTCTGCGACGCTGCCGAAGCGAGAACAGCAAGACAGCAGGCTTCGGTAGCGTCACTCCGAAGACTCCGCTTTGCTTCCGAAGCATATCCTGGCTGTAGCGCCAGCGTAACTGAGCTGATACGCCCATGTTGTTCTTTGCCCACGCTGTTGAGATTTTGCCCTTGTCACTCAGACACTTGAGAGGATATCCTGTTCATGCTCGAACACCTCAGACCGAGCAGGAGGTTCCATGTCACCATGGTAAGCATCGCGACTCCCGTTCTGCTCCTGTGGCTGGCGTGCTCTGCGATTCCGTGCTTTGCCAATGAGAAATCAGAGAGCAAAGGAATCCATGTCATTTGTTGGAATCTCTCTGGACACTGCGATGACCTGAAGTCAACCGTCGAGAAAATGCTCGATCTTGACTATGTCTCCGGACTGCTTCTCTACGTTGACTGGAGACAGTTCGAACCAGAAAGGGGTGGATATCAGTGGGAGCTGTTCGAGATACCCTTGGAAGCCGCAGAGAAGCGAGACAAGACCATTTCCCTGGCTCTTATGGTCTGCGCTCGTTCTCCCGACTGGGTCATGCAGAAAACAGAGACGTTTGCTTTCAGACACATCCATCCCAGTGTTGGCGACGTCACGGCTCCCGTTCCCTGGAACGCTGACTACACCGACGCGCTGTACAAAACCGTGGCGGCGGTTGGCGCACGTCTCGACGGGCACAAGGGACTGCGATACGTGAGCATCAACGGGCCCTCGACACTCTTCGGAGTGGAAACGAACTTCCCCATCGCATCCATTGCAGAGCATGAAGCCAACAAGGTTGCATTCAGTCTCGACAAATACGAAAGATACTGGAAAGAATCAATTGATCACTTCATAGACTGTTTCCCGAAAACGCCCCTGGCCTTGGGACTTCATGACCAGATCAGTCCGAAGCCACGAAACTCGGAACAGGATGTCGCCGTAGCGAAGGCAATTCGCAACTACGCAATCGAACAGGAGCGGAGTAAGAATGGCAAACGAATTGTCCTTCGTCTGCTGGGATTGGGTTCCGACAATCCGAAATACTTCCCTGGCCCCTATCAGGGAGATCCCTCAATTCTGAACGATTACCTCTCTCTGGTCTGGGAGGTGAGAGAACACGTTGCCGTTGCTTTCGAGGCAACTCGAGTCTTCAGGAACAGCAACGCCGGAGATCGAAAGCCTCTCAGCGCCGAGGATTTCGGTCGAGTTCTGCAGAACGGTATCTCCTACAGTCCAGACTGGATTGAGATCAAACAGCCCGATGTATGGAGTGTGAAGGAAGCGCGAGTTTTTGAGCCCTATGCCAATCCACTTCGAGACGCGTATCGTCATCTGCTTCTCTCTCCTTGACACCATGCAGCAGCGACAACATCTGTTGCCAAGAAACAGACACAAGTCGAAACAGGGTCTTTTCCGGTTCCTCAGAGATTCCCTTGAACGAAGGAGTCGTAGAGAAGGGCGATGATATCCTCTTCGATGCTGCGGAATGGGCGTCTGTCTCTCTTAACCATGTTGCAGCCGTTAATGATGACCACAAAGCCGAAATTCCTGGGCAGGTTCATCGTATAGTACATATGGCTGATGATCCCGTAAGCATTTCCGGAATGCCCATAGAAAGTGTAACCCGGGATGTGATCGTCCGTGATATGAATGCACAGCCCTTTCTTTTTGTACAACTCAGCGGGTGCCTCTTCTCGGGTTGTGATATGCACGCTTGGCTGATGCATTGTCTCGATGATGCCTCGTGGAAACACCTGTCTGTTGGCGATCTTCCCGTAACTCGTCATCGCGAGCACGAATTGGGACAAATCCAAAGCGTTGGTGAGGAGTCCCCCCTGAGGACTGTGAAGCCCTCCATTTGAACCCGGTACGTAATCCTTGTACAGACCTCCGGTTGGAGCCGCTGTCCAGCCAAAGGAGACCTGCCCGTCCTTTTCTTGTCTGTTGTACATTTTGGCGACTCGCTCTTTGTCCAGTTCCATTGGATTGAAGCCGCTGTGGCGCATTCGGAGAGGCGTGAGGACTTTCCGCTGTGCGTACCTGCTGAACTGCTGTCCCGAAACCTTCTCGATCACAGCCGCCAAGACGATGGTGCCCATGTTGGAGTAACTGAACGTCTCCCCGGGAGCGCTCTTCGACCAGTTCTCTGGTTTGTTGAAATTCCCGTTCTCTCCAAAATAGTCCGCGAGAGTGTAAGTGACTGGATTTTGCGCTCGAGAGGCGAACACATACTCCACATATTGGCCATTGAGGATGCTTGACGTGTGATTCATCAACTGCCTTGATGTTATCGGGACTTCGGGATGGTGGGGATTTCTGATGCTGACTGGAAGATCCAGATAGGTGTTAATATCTTCGTCCAAGTCCAACTTTCCCCTGTGAACGAGTGTCATCGCCGCCAGCCCTGTGAACGATTTGGAGATGGAAGCAATACGGATACTGTGCTCGGGCTGCAAAGGGGTTTCCTTGTATATGTCAAGCCAGCCATAGGCTCCATTCCAGACAATCGAGTCGCCGACAACCACGGCGGCCTGCATTCCTGCCACTTGGTACCTCTCCATGATCTGGTAGATCGTTGTGTCGAGATCGGTGAGGTTCGAACCTTTCCGATAAGGTTTGAAGGGAATCTCCTCCGGTTCCTTTGACTCTTTGGAGACGGTCTCCGAAACTGCCGTTGTCTCGATCTCATTTCTTTGTTGTGAAGTTCCACCAGAGAGAGGATCTCCCGTCAGTGCGTGACGACAACCTGCACTGCACAGAAGCAGCATTCCCAACCAGAGAAGAAGAGCGTTTTCGTTCATCATTTCCTCCAAAGACAAAATGGTTCCCTAAGACTACCCCAACTTCTGCATTATGGGGTGGAAATTTTCGAAAAAATCTTCTGTGATGTGGCCAGTTTCCTGTCATGTAGCGAGGGTCGGGTATGGGCCATTCGGTTTCGACAGATAGATGCTGGCCCCCTTGAATAAGTCGAAAATGTGTTTCGATGTCGAGTGGATTAAGAAGGAAGAGCCGTCAATGACCTGACATTGGAAAGACTCTCGGAGTACGCTACAAATTGGAATCTGAACATTCCTATAGAGAGCTGGTAGGGCATTGCTGCATAGTAGTAGGTGTGTACACACGTTCCCAATCGTTATCCTTGTCTGCGTGGGATGTGCCCGAGGTTTCTATCCTTCCCCGGGAAATGAAGATGATCGCACACATCAGTGGCGCTTGGCGGAAATTCGAAAGGCACAGACTCTCAAGGATTGGTATATTGCCTTTTTTGAGGGTGCTGAGATTTACAGTGATGAACCTGTCCCAAGATTTCTGGGAAGGATTTCTGACCGACTCAGCCCTGATTCGATTTTCAACGAGATTGGACCCTATGGAGACCGTTTCGGAGCGGTCAGTATTTGGAATGAATTCGGCAATTACGGAGGGCAGTTTTCGCCATACAGCCCGTTCAACCAGTTCGGCACCTCTCCCCCTTTTATCATCAAGGACAACAGGAGGATTGGTCGGCTGACAATCAATGAGTTCTTCCAGGGAGCGATAAGTCCGTACTGGCTGAAATGACGTATGTCAGAGGGTACTCAGACTCCATGTTGTAAGGGTGCACGGGCAGTCCGAACTTGGGGAGTATATATGATTGGCTGGAGGTTGAGATGAAGGATTGCAGTCCAAAACCGAGAGTGGCACGGTGGCTTGCAGAGGGTCGTTGTTCATGTGTGTTGGTTCTACTGCTGGTTCTTACTGTCTTTTCCGCATGTGTAAAAAGGCCTCCGGATATGACATCTGCAATGCTTCTGGCAAATCAGAATGTTGAACCGAGTGGATCTCAAGTTCACAAAGAGGACTATTTCTTGGAACCAGGGGACACTCTCGAACTTCGCTTCTTCTATGAGCCCGACCTGAAAGAATCCGAGTATCGCCTGAAACCCAAGGATTCCTTTAAGGTGGTTTCGTTTCGAAACCCGGAGTTGGACAGAGAAGTGACCGTCCGTCCTGATGGGCGAGTCGCACTTCCCTTGATCGGCGAGATCACTGCAGAGGGCCTCACTCCCGAGGAGATTAGAGATCACATTGCTTCCTGCTACAAGCCGATCCTGAAGGAGCCTGATGTGACCGTTGACGTCACGGGATTCCAGGGACAGAAAACCTACAACCGGACAGCGCTCTCCATGTCCGGAACGCAGACATTTACGATTCGCCCCGATGGAAAGGTTTCGCTTCAGCTCATCGGTGAACTGTCTGCTGCAGGCAAGACGCCGGCAGAACTCAGCGAGACAATCCTGGCTCAATACGAGCCCCTGTTGAAGGATCCGCGCGCGACGCTTGTGGTTACAGGTTTCTCGATCCAGAAACTCTATGTTGGAGGAGAGGTCATCGCTCCGGGAGTCATACCGCTGAACAAGTTTGGTCAGACAACGGTACTGCAGGCGATCTCCCATTCCGGTGGTTTTCGTGAAACCGCTGACCCCAGAAGCGTCATCGTCATCAGGCGTGCTCCAGGCAGTGAAACGGTCATCAAGAAGTTGAACCTCACAGCCGTTCTGAAGGGAGAGACACTCGAAGACGATATCCCTTTACAGGCGCTTGACGTGATATATGTCCCCAAGACTTTCATTGCTGAAGCAGATAAGTTTGTCGAACAGCATGTCCGTCAGCTGGTACCCGTTGATCTTCAGGCTGCATTCACCTATGGCCTGGTCAAGAACTGAGAGGCGCACAAGAGATGTTTGGAAAATCGGTTCCCCTGAAAACGTTGGGCTCCGCACAAGGTGTGGAGGAGATGAGGCGACTGTGTGCGAAGATACTCACAGGTTCAGAGAAGCAACACTCCACTGTGATCATGGTCTCCAGCTGTGATCGTGGTGAAGGAACAACTACGGTTGCAACGAACCTTGCTCGCACGTTCGTCCAGGAAGCAGGAGGCCAGGTGTTGCTCATTGATGCAAACCTCCGACATCCTGCGCTCCATACTCTTTTCGGATTCGACATGGAACCGGGTCTGTCGGATGTCACCCGAAATGGCACACAAGTGAAAGATGCGATTCAGGAGTCGAAAGCCGACAGCCTGCATGTTCTGAGTGCTGGTACACAGATTGCCTATCCCGGTCTGGTTTTCAACTCTCCCGCCATGGACAGTTGTCTTGAGCAAATCAGGAAGAAATTTCGGGTCATCGTGCTAGATGCACCGCCAATTGTCCCTTACTCGGATTCCTTGTACCTGGCAAAGAAGGCGGATATCGTTTTGCTGGTCATCGAGGCGGAGCATACACGCTGGGAAGTCGCTCAAGAGGCTATCCAGAAACTGGATTATGTCGGGGTTCAGCTCTATGGGACGATTCTGAACAAGAAGCGATTCTACATTCCTTCGTTCTTGTATAGAGCTCTGTAGATTGTTGAGAGATAGAGAGGCTGACGGCACTGGCCACCTGAGGTCTTTCCCGATGCGTTTGCCGAATGCACAGCAGACAATTGGACGACTATGAAAAACCTGTTACGCACAACATCGCTGAGGATGTTCAAACTCCTGGACATCGCCAGCATCGCCGTTTCATTCATCCTGGCCATCATCATCTCCACCAGGCGTTTGGAAGCCTCTGAACTTCTGCACACCCAGATTCAAGTGTCAGATATCGTGGCATTCCTCGTGCTTCTTTTTGGTTGGCATATGGTCTTCCTCTGGGGGCACCTCTACGAATCCAGGCGAATCGGCACAAGAGCA
Source organism: Candidatus Omnitrophota bacterium (assembly GCA_029558215.1). Lineage (GTDB taxonomy): Bacteria > Hinthialibacterota > Hinthialibacteria > JAKQFZ01 > JAKQFZ01 > JAKQFZ01. The sequence goes on along the minus strand of JAKQFZ010000206.1, from coordinate 6,557 downwards.
GGAGAATACTATGAGATACTCAAGTGCATCACGATGGGCAGTGTTCTCGTCTTGGCGCTTGGTGTGTTTCTCCATTGGGAGATCCTGAACAAGTCATTTTTCGCTTGGTTCTGGGGGCTGTTGCTCTGCATCATGGTCTTGGGCAGGTTGCTGCTGCGCAACATGCTCGAAACGCTACGGCGCAATGGCATGAATCGTCGTTTCGTGCTGATTGCGGGTAGTCGAAGCAACGCTCAACAGTTCGCAGAAAAGATCGAACGAAGACCCGAACTAGGCTATGTGCTGGTCGGATTTGTGGATGATGCACCTGAACCGAGCCTTCTGAAGGGACAATTCCAGAGCCGATTGATCGGAACGCTGAAGGACATCCCACAAGTCCTGAGAAACTCGGTTGTCGACGAAGTCATCATCAGCCTGCCCATCAAGTCCTACTACGAACAGATCGAAGGCATCGTCAGGCTTTGTGCAGAACACGGTATCATCGTCAGATTCCTTCGCGGTGTCTTTTCACTGACCTCAGCCAACTTTCGCTTCTCGCTCCTGGACGACATGCCTGTCATCACTCTGTGCTCCAGCCCGTACGAAGATCCACAGATACTCGTGAAGCGATTGTTTGACATTGTGGTCTCTGCCTTCCTGTTGGTGCTCACCCTGCCACTGCTGCTTGCGGTCTATGTGACGCTCAAAGTGCTTTCCCCTGGGCCAGCCTTCTTCATCCAGAAACGAGTCGGCTACAACAAGAGGATCTTCAACCTGGTCAAATTCAGAACCATGGTTGAAGATGCGGAAGCGCTCATCAGCTCTCTGGAGCACCTGAACGAAACCGATGGGCCGACGTTCAAGATGAAAAACGATCCCCGCCTCACAGGGATTGGGAGGATACTGCGAAGCACCAGCATTGACGAGCTTCCCCAACTTTGGAATGTGTTCAAAGGTGACATGAGTCTTGTCGGGCCTCGCCCTCTTCCCGTGCGGGACTATGCCGGGTTTGACTCAGAGTGGCAGAGCAAGCGATTCAGCATGAAGCCAGGAATCACCTGCTTCTGGCAAGTCGGTGGACGAAGCAAGATCGACTTTGAACGATGGATGGAAATGGATGTCAAATATGTCGATACCTGGTCGCTCTGGCTGGACATAAAGATTCTTCTGAAGACAATCCCCACAGTTCTGCTGCGCCGGGGCGCTTATTAGCAGTACTGCATCGCTATGGAGAAACGATGAGCGCCATCGGACGCATAATACGAAACACTTCCTGGCAGATTGTTGGTCAGGCAGTCCATCTTGTCCTGAGTCTTGCTCTGCTGGCAGTCATCCCCCGATACTTGGGTGCCGAGGAATACGGGAAATACTCCCTCATATTTGTGATTATCGCGCTCTTTGCCACTCTCACTGATTTTGGAACCAACGACATCGTTGTGCGCGAGCTCTCCAAGGATCGCTCGAGGATCGCTCAAGCGGTGATCGAACTCCTCATTCTGAAGACAGTGCTTGGGCTTGCTGTTATCGCCATCTCGATCGCTGCTGTCGCTATCCTTGGGTATGCGGAAGACTTGAGGCGCTGTTTCGCGCTTGCCTCCATCTCTCTTCTGTTTCTTTCGCTCAGTTCGACAGGGAACATCGTCTTCCGAGTGAATCTGTCGATGCAGCGAGGTGTCTTTGCCACCGCGGTGAAGGACATCTTGGCTCTACTTCTCAGCCTTCTGGTCATTTTTTTCGACGGAAGACTGATCCATTTCATCCTGGTTGTTGTTGTTGCCAATTTCGTGAACTTGATCGTGGTTCTGGCGCTTGTTCGGGAATTCCTCCATGCACCCAGCTGGAGTCTTGATCTCGATTTTTGGAAAAGGATCCTTCGATCTTCGCTCCCCTTGGGGTGTGCCTATTCAGTCGTCAGCCTTTATATGACTGTGGACATGCTCATTCTGGAGCACATCAGAGGTGCTGAAGAGGTGGGCTATTACAACGCATCCTACAAATTCGTGTATCTGTCCGTGGTGTTTCCTCTGGCGCTGGCAACCTCACTCTTCCCGTTCATGTCGGAATACTCAAAGATCAACCAAGAGAAGTTGAAAACGCTATTTCAGAAGTCTTTCGACTATACGCTTCTCGTGGCGCTTCCTCTGGCAACAAGCCTCACCGTCCTTGCCCCCAAGATAATTGTCCTGGTTTTCGGAAGCGAGTTCACTCCCTCCATTCCTGCCCTGCAGATACTGGTTTGGGGCGTAGCGCTCATGTTTCCCGGGATTGTCTTCGGATACTTGATGATCGCTTTGGATCAGCAGAAAAAGTCGCTGGTGATCGACTGTTGGGGTCTTGGAGTCAATGTTGGGCTGAACCTAGTCCTGATCCCGATGATTGGTTTCATTGGAGCTGCCATAGTCACCGTCGTGACAGAGTTCTGCGTACTAGCGCCAACAGTCTATCTCATACAGCGTAACCTGAAGTACAGGCTCTGCTGGAACAAAGGGATGCGATCCCTTCTTGCCGCTGCGGTTTGTGGCCTGACGTTGGCTGTTGCGGCACGGTGTCCTCTTTTGATTCAAGGGATTATCGGAGGCCTTGTGCTCCTGGTAGCCGTCTGGTTGTTGCGGTTGGTATCTAACGAAGACATTGAACTGGTATTGCAGCGACCCAGACCACGTTCGGCCCAAGGCTAATTTCTTATGCAACAGAAGAAAAGAATCAATGTTCTCTTTGTCAGCCCGGGTTACAAACCCTATATCGGAGGAACCGAGCGGATTATCGAACAGATTGGCAACGAGTTTCTTCAGTCAGGTCATGTAGCGAGAGTCGGCGTTCTGACAACTTTCATGGACTTCAATGTCTCTCCACCAAATGAAAACCGAAATCTTCCCTCCAGAGAGACCATTGATGGAATAGAAGTCTTTCGCCTGCACTTCTCACCCCGAAGACTTCGCCTGTTCTACACCTTGCCCGCAGGGCTGTTTTCTACAAAGGTCAGACAAGTGATTCGGGATTTTCAGCCGGACGTGATCCATTTCCTGCTCAATGAATGGTATGTCGCCAATCTCTGGATCTATTGGCTGACCCGAAAGTGCAGCAAGCATGTCATGTTGATTCCTTTCCATGAGCCGCCTGACAACTTTCACTTTCTGTTGATGAAATGGATCATATCCTTTCTGGGCAGAAGAGTGGATCAAGTGCATGTCAGCTGCTCTCATATCAAGGATCGCGCTGCTGAGTACTATGGCATCCCCAAGGACAAGATAGAGGTGATTCCTCTGGGCCTGACCTCAAATTCCAGATCACAAGGTCAGGGTGGAAACCGCTCAGGTGAGCCCCTGACTCTGATAAGCGTTGGTCGCCTTGCTCTTGAGAAAGGACAGTTGGAACTTGTCAGGCTGTTCCACCAAGTGCGAGAGAGATTCAACAAGCAGGTCAGGCTTGTGCTTGTGGGTGGTGATGGAGGGCATCGTGAAGCGATTGAGGAATTCATCCGGCAAAACCAACTTGAGGATTCAGTACACATTGCTGGCTTCGTATCTCAGGAATCCCTTGAAGCACTCTATCGGGAATCCGATATCTTTATACTGTTGACACGTAATGAATCCTTCTGTCTGGCTTTCGCGGAAGCTCTCTCCTATGGGATTCCGTGCATAGGATATGCGATTGGTGCATTGGAGACTTCGTTCACGCAGGGAGTAGTGCTTGTTGAGCCGTTTGACTCCAACGCGGTTGCGAACAGACTCCAAGAGTTGGTAAATGACGACGCACTGCGTATGCGTTTGGGCCAAGAAGCGCATGAATTCGCTTGGAAGGCTTTCTCGTGGAAGACAACATGCGAGCGTCTGCTGCGACTCTATCAAGGAGCAAACAAAGACTGAAGTGAAGATAACTTTTGTCTATCCTGACATTCTGGAGATTGTGCCTGACTACAAAGGTGCCTTCTATATGGGAATTGCCATCCTGTCCGCTGTACTGAAGCGGGAAGGGCATGAGACATCGCTGATTCACATCACAGATCCCGAATATGACTTGCCGAGATTTGAGGCTGATCTCTCTGTGCACCAGCCGAACCTGATCGCATTTTCCTCGACGACAAACGGTTGGGAGAGAGTCAGGCATCTTGCGGGCTTTCTGGCATCCCGTGGTTCCACAATCCCAACGATCTACGGAGGAATCCACCCGACGCTCGCCCCGCAGGAGTGCATCGCAGCACCCGGCATTGATATGATCGCCATTGGTGAGTCAGAGCAGCCTCTGGCAAATCTGTGTCGAGCGTTGCAGCAGGGTCAGGAATTCGACAAGATACCCAACCTTTGGGTCAAGAAGGGGTCCACGGTCATCCGCAATCCCCTGAGTCCCCTGCTTCAGAACTTGGACGATCTCCCATTTGCAGACCGAGCTTTGTTCGACTATCCGAATCTGCACTTCGAGCTTCAGGGTGCGGCCACGATCATGGCGTCACGGGGTTGTCCGTTTGCGTGCACCTATTGCTGTAACACGGCGTTGCGAAGACTCTACAATGACTTGGGATCGTATGTTCGTTTCCGCTCTGTCAGAAATGTCATTGATGAAATCAAGCAAGTCCGGCGTGACTACGCCTTTGTCCGACGAGTCCATTTCGACGACGATATTCTGTTTCTGCGACGCGAATGGGCGGAGGAGTTTGCGGACCTCTATGTGCGCGAAGTCAGACTTCCCTTCTGCTGCAATGTTCATCCAAGTCTCTGCACAGCACAGAATGTCGAGACACTCGCCAGAGCAGGCTGTGACGAACTCAGGATTGGCATCGAGAGTGGCAATGAGATGATTCGGCGTACTGTCCTGGGGCGATCGCTGGATGAGGGGAAGATTCTGGAGGCCTTTGCGTTGGCCAGGAGCAAAGGGATGCGCACCCTGTCGTTCAACATGGTCGGCATACCAGACGAGACACCATCGTGTATCCTGGAGAGTGTCAAATTGAACGCCCGTGCGGGCGTAGACGAGATCCAACTGACCGCTTTTCACCCGTATCCAGGCTCCGCACTCTACGAAGTCTGCCTGGAAAAGGGCATGATCAGCAAACGCCGTGTGACCAGTTATTATGTGGACAGCATTCTGGACTTGCCTGATCTCAGTCGAGAGCAGTTGCGGATGTTCCAGAGGTATTTCTGCACTTTCAGTCGGGTCTACCGGAAAGTGTTCCGATTGCCAACTCCCGTGAGGAAGGCAGCTGAATGGCTTCTGGACGGCATTCTGACCAGCCGCATGGCTCCAAGTCTGCTGAGAGGGATCCGACCGATTGCGCATCGAGTGGGCGTTGTGCTCAGGGTCTTGATGCGTCGCAACCGAAGCAAGTTGAAATGTGTCAATCAGGAAAGACCTGGACTGAAAGAACCTTAGAGGAATTGCAGCATTGACTGATCTCAGCATTGTCATCGTCAGTTTCAACGGCAGAGAGCTGCTGCAGGAATGCCTTTCCTCACTGTTTGCGGCGAAACTGAGTCTGTCCTATGAAGTCCATGTTGTGGACAATGCTTCATCGGATGGCACTCCGAATATGGTTCAGAACGAGTTCCCACAAGTTCACCTCGTCGCCAATGCCGACAACATCGGTTTTGCAGGAGCCAACAATCAAATCCTCCGTGATCTGAAAGCACGCTACGCGTTACTGCTGAATCCGGATATGGTGGTTGCTCAGAATGCAATCGAAGCCATGGTTGGTTTTATGGATACTCATGCAGACATCGGCGCTCTGGGCCCAAGACTGCTCAACCCTGACGGTTCTCTACAGTACTCCTGCAGGCGGTTTCCAAATGCGGTGGCCATCTTTCTCCGCGGACTGGGTCTATTCCGGATGCTGCCGAAACTGCCGATGAGGCAACGGTACTTCATGCTCGACTGGGATCATCGCACGGTTGCGGAAGTTGACTGGATCATGGGTTCCTGCATGATGCTTCGCCGGGAAGCCCTGCAGCAGGTGGGGTTTCTTGACGAGCGGTTCTTCATGTACTATGAGGACGTGGACTTGTGCCGGAGAATGTGGAAGCAGTGGAAGGTCTGCTATCTTCCAGAGATCCCGATGCTTCACCATCATCGCCAGGAGAGCCATCGTCTGTCTTCCCTTCGTGTACGGTTCATTCACTTACAGAGTGCCTGGCGATTTTTCGCAAAGCATGGCTGGTGCCCCACAAGGCCAGAGTGCTTGCGCGTCAGAGTGCCCTCGGAGACGATACAATGAGACTTCTATTTGTGCAGCCTAGTCAGGGTGATTTTGTCCGACAGCGTATTTTCCAACCGGGGATTGAGGCACCTCTGAACGTGGCCTGCCTGGCTGCATATATGGAACAAAAGGGTGTGACGAATTCCATTCTGGACATGAGGGCATTGCATCATCCAGAAGCGGCTCTTGTGAAAGTCCTTCAAGAGGAAAAACCTCACATTGTCGGCATCAGCGCGTTTACCGCTGAAGCGCGAAATGCATAAAAAGTTGCTCGAACGGTCAAATCTATCAACAAGGAAGCTGTGGTCATTCTCGGCGGTCACCATGCTTCCTCACTTCCCGAGTCATTTCTTCGCGAGACACCGGATGTTGATTACATTGTCCACGGAGA
>JAKQFZ010000167.1 GCA_029558215.1 Candidatus Omnitrophota bacterium | reverse complement strand
AATTCCAAGTCAGTCGTTGATGTTCTGGTGAAAGCCCTGGGCGACGAATGTGTTGTCGTCAAGAACCACCTCGAGAACCCCGATCTTCTTCGGCAGAAACGGTGGGTTGTGGAAGACCTGGGCGGGACGCTCCACATTCTTTACCAGGGTTCCACTCTTGGGCTCATCGACCTGGGGGAACTGTCATTCGCCACCGACTTCGGTTGCAACGCTGAAAATCTCAGGGATTTTCCCCAATCCATCGCTGACCAAGCCAGGGAATGGGCCGAACAGGAAATGTGGCCCGCATGGGAAGCGCGTGGTTACATCGTTGACCCCTGTGCCCACCCGGAAAATGGATGGGATCCCCTCGAACGCTTGTGGCTGATCAATGTTGTCAAAAAGCTGGAATCCGCTGATGCCCTCGTGGAAGAAATCCGTTGGGCCGCCAATCAGGAAAGGATTCAGTTTATTCAGTAGGTTTTTGGATAACGATTGCCAATCGGAACGAATTCAGTCGCAGACTCTCAGTTGCGAAAGGATGTTCCAACCATGGTTCATGGCTTGAACTGAATGCGACCCGTGGATAACATGACGGGGCAAATAACGCACAACCAGCATGGGAGGCGTTCATGGCGACCCAAACACATGAACAGACTATAAACATAGCCTTGGGCGAACTACTTGAACGTATGGGCCAAGACTGGAGAATTGAAGCCGAACGAGTCGGCCTGATTCAAGACGGGGGACGGGTAGACATACTGATCACGGAAAACGGAGGTTGGCCGATCGCTCTTGAAGCCGAGGTCGAGAACAAAGCCCAAGCAGAAAAAGAAGCTCGGTCTCGCCTTGGACGAAAAACCTTGTCGTCCCACCCAATAGAATCAGCCGTTGCGATAGTTTATCCCATGTACCTCCGGGACTATTCGGGCGAATCACTTCGTCAGAAATTGGGTGAGGTCACGCTTGAATTCGTATTCTTCTCTTCAAACGATTTGTCTGGTGTGGACCGCTTCCCAAAGACCGGATGGTTAAGCGGTGGAGTCAAAGAGCTTGCATTTCTGTTGCACAATG
>JAKQFZ010000158.1 GCA_029558215.1 Candidatus Omnitrophota bacterium | reverse complement strand
CGGGAGGCATGCCCTCTTCATCCAGAACGGTCTTGATGGCTGCAAGCACTGCTGCCATCGGCCCCTTGTCATCGCAGGAACCTCTTCCATAGAGACGCCCTTCCCGAATCTGCGGTTCAAATGGTGCAATGGTCATGTCGTCTGCCTGAACCGTGTCCGCATGGACTTCCAGCATCAACGAACGGCTGGAGTCCAGTCCGCGAAAACGTGCGATCAAATTGCATCGTCCTTCCGTCACGGATTGCATCTCTGTCTTCGCACCCCACTCTGAGAGCCAGCCGGCAACAAGATTCTGAAGTCTTTCCTCACCGAAAGGGGAATCTGTCGGAACAAGTCTTCTCGGATTGACGCTTGGACAAGCGACAAGTTCCGAAAGGATGGTCTTCACGCAAAGACGGCTCATATCTACCTCTCCTTATCTTTTATCGGGCGTCAAAAGACACTCTCGGTCTGTGCACAAAGCCTTTCGGCTTGTCCACCCACTTAGGATCGCCATAGACTCCCGCCCGGTCGAAGTCAAACGGCTTGAAGCCAATGGAAAAAGCAGGTGACTCCCCTTCAAATCGAAAGTCCCGATTCTCCACATCAACAAAACCCGGATCGGCAATGCCGGAGCCAGCATCGTGTCCGTCCTGTTGCCATTGCTCAAACGTCTTCCCGGCAAAAGAGATTGGCTCTCCGGAGATGTTGCAGTACAGGTTATTTTTGAGAATGTAGTTTGTGCCGCTCCAGTTGCCTGTCAACAACGGACTTGTCTTCCACAAGATGATATTGTTCTCGATGGTGAAGGAGAGATGTTCTTCGGCGCGAGTGCGCTGAATCTGACCGGACTCGCTGAAGGCAAGGATGTTGTTTCGCAGCACATTCTCTCTTCCATAGTGTTGATGGTAGGTTCCAGTCTTGACGTTGTAGACAAGGTTGTTCTCCATCAGGATGCCCGTGCTGCCTTCATCGTTGTAGAGTCCCCAACCACCGTATGAAAAGGCATAGACATCATGAATGACATTGTTGCTGACCGTCGTGCCAGGGGACGGACCCAATGTGTATACCGCACCCATATCACTCAACACACCTTGTCCCAGATGATGAATTCGGTTGAACTCGATCTGATTGTGGTGGGCAAGACTTTGGGCGTAACCCCAACGCCAGCCGACTGAAACTCCGGTGTATCGGAAATCAGAGATATCGTTGTGCGTCACTCTGTTGTAGGGGCTGTGGCCAATCCAGACCCCAACAGCACCCATAAAAACATGTCCCCCTGAATGAATGATGTTGTTGTCCAAGGTGATGTGACTGGTGTGTTCCTTTTCGGACTCCCGAATCTGAGGCTCTCCAATGCGAATACCGCCGGATGCCATGTCGTGGATGAGGCACTTTTCGATCGAACAGTCACGGCACCCGTTGCGAAACCAGACCGCATAGTGCCCGATGTGTGCAATCTCACAGTCCTCAAAGTGAATGTCACGTGCCCCATCGGCAAGCACGGCTGCCGACAGCGAAAAGGCAGCCTGCGGACATTGGTAGCCACTTTCGGGTAAGCGGTACTCTCCGTGGACAAAGGAGAGTCCTCTGAAGGTAAGGTTCTCGACAAATCGCCCTTCCGAAGCAACGCCTTGAATCTCGACAAAGCGCTCCAACACTGGAGCAATCACTTCCGCAGTCTTCGGATCCTCACCGGGCAGTGGAATATAGTACAGCGTGCCCTTGCGATCCAGAAACCACTCCCCAGGTTCGTCCAGCGCTTCCCGAAAGTTCTCCAGATGATAGCGGGGTTGTTTGTCCCATTTGAACATCTCCCAGCAGGCGGGGGCTGTCGTGATGAGGGTTCCGGATTTGCTGTCCAGCGAAGCGATGCGGCTGTGGGAGATCTCCCAGGCGTGATACACAACCAACCAGGCATCTTCAAAGTTCTTCAGTACTTTCAAGTCGGTTGCGCTGCCAATGAATCCTCGATGTGAAAGGTCGGTCTCTTCCCCTGTCAGAGGATCCGTGCCTTTACCCAACGGTTGCATCATGCGAAACGCCGACTGATTGGGTGTTCTCGCACGTAGAGCTCGACGGCCGTTGACGAACAGTTGCTCGAAATACCATTCCCCTCTTTTGACTTCAGGAATGGTGGTCTTCCAGATTCCCTTTCGGTCTTTCTTGAAACCTTTGATTCGACGACCGCCGGAAAAGACCGGCGTTGCTCCTGGTGCGGCTTCAAAGATAATCGGACACTCCTTTGTCCCGCTGTCTTCGGGTGTGAACACAAGAGTCTCGCTCAGCTTGAAGTCCCCCTGTGCCACGATGACTCGAACAGGTTCCGTGAGCAGTCCCTCGCCTTTGAGCTTTCGGATCGCCCTCTGTGCGCCGGCAAGGGAGGCTAGTGGGCCGTCTGAGTCTTTGTCGTTTGGAGTTGCCAGAAGCCCAGACCATTTATCATTGCCTTGCGTCGAGATGTACAACGTCCGCGCCTGAGCTGTCCGTCCGTAGAGGCACGAGGATAATAGAATCAGCAGC
>JAKQFZ010000134.1 GCA_029558215.1 Candidatus Omnitrophota bacterium | reverse complement strand
GCGATCACAGGAACGGACAGTGCGCCTCGCGCCTTGAGAATGCAAAGCATCTCACATGGCACCGCCTGAGTGCAGAGAATGAGATCGGGTTCTGTGTCGCGGATGAATCGAAGAAGCCGCCGCTTGTTCATGAACAGATTGAGTCTCTTGACATGCTTGACGCGAGATTTCAACCGATCGTTGTCATACATCCACGACCAAAGCCAAGGCATCTGTCGAATGGTAAACATGTACGCCTTTTCGATAAGATCGCCGATTCGCACATCGAAGAATTCAGCCGAATTCTGTACGACAACGGTTGACTCTGGAATCCATCGTCGAAACCCTTCTGCAAGCGCCTCTGCCGCCTTGTGATGGCCTGAATGCTGCTTGGAATAGAAAATGATGACCTTCATCTCTTTGGCTACTCTCCGTCGCTAAGTGCCTACCAACATAACATATCTGCATGTTCAGCGGGAAGATCAACAGTCGAAAACGAGTGTCAGCGAAATTCTCTTGACGATTCTCAAACAATACAGGAAAACTACACTGCTGGGGCACGCTCCGTGCGTGCAGAAGAGATTGTGCCGGAAGGAGCATGGCTATGAAAGTTCGTGAATACGAGATGCCGGATGATTTGTACTATCACAGTGAACACACGTGGCTTCGCGTGGAGGATGGGAAGGTTCGCGTGGGTCTTAACGACTGGGCACAAGCCGCTGCGGGAGATATCACCTACGTCGATCTCCCCTTTGAAGGCGATAGCGTTGAAGCGGGTGAGACCTGCGGCAAAGTGCAGTCCAGCAAGTGGGTGGGAAAACTCGTTGCGCCCGTGTCGGGAGAGATCGCCGAGGTCAATTCCGAACTGGAAAACGATGCGACGCTCATCAACCAGTCCTGTTACGGCGATGGCTGGATTATGGTGATCGAGCCAAGCAGTCTGGAAGAGGATCTCGGGAATCTGATGCAGGGCAGCGCTGCCGCCGAATGGCTTGAGTCGGAGATTCAAAAAGTGGAGAAAGAGAAGCAGGGAGAATGATCATGATGCAGCAGTCCCTGATCGAACAGATTCGGAACAGTCTCAGTCCGGGCTGCGTTTATACCGACCTGGAGGATCTTATCTGCTACGGTTACGATGCGGCTCTCCAGGAAGCACGACCGGACTGTGTCGTCTTCCCCAAAACAACCGATGAAGTATCGGCCGTCATGAAGTTGGCCTATGAGAACGACGTGCCGGTCTATCCAAGAGGTGCGGGCAGTGGCCTGTCCGGGGGATCGGTGCCAGTGCATGGTGGTATCGTCATGGTGCTGACTCGGATGGACAAGATTCTGGAGATCAACCTCGATGACCTCTATGCGAAGGTGCAGCCTGGGGTCATTGTGGCGGAACTCATTTCCGAAGTGGCCAAGCACAAACTCGTCTATCCGCCTGACCCCTCAAGCATGAAGACCTGTACGATCGGTGGAGCGGTGGCAGAGAACGCCGGCGGGCTTCGAGGTCTGAAGTACGGTGTGACCAGTGATTATGTGCTTGCACTGGAGGCGGTCGCTCCTGATGGACGCATTTTCAAGACAGGTGCAGTCACCGTCAAAAGCGTTTCTGGATTTGACCTGACTCATCTTCTTGTCGGTTCCGAAGGTGCATTGGCAATCATCACTGAGATCACGGTTGAACTGGCGCCAATTCCCGAAGCCCGAAAGTCTCTGATGGCTATTTTCAGCGATATAGGCGATGCCGGCAAGACCGTTGCTGCAGTGATCAAGAGTGGAACCATTCCGGCGACACTGGAGATTATGGACGGGATCACCATCAACGCCGTTGAGGATTTCAAGAAGATTGGACTGCCTCGCGATGCTGCGGCGCTTCTGCTTTTTGAGACCGATGGTGCGCCCGAGCCAACCCTGAAGGAAGCGGCGCGGATTGAGGAGATTTGCCGCCAGCACAATG
>JAKQFZ010000117.1 GCA_029558215.1 Candidatus Omnitrophota bacterium | reverse complement strand
ACCGAATTGTCCCGCCCGGATTGAGCAGATCGAGGCACTTCACGAGGAAGAAGGAATATGTCTCCTTCTTGATCTTCCATCCATTGCGCTTGCCATACAGTCGATCCAGATGGTTTTGATTCTCATAGGCGATCGTGCCGCCAAACGGCGGATTGCCTATGATGAAATCGAACTTTGTATCACCAAAGTCGTGCATCAAGAAATCATCATGAGCAAGGTGATGCTTCAGGTTCGGCGACGAGAAGCTGAGGTTTCGTCGCTTGATGCGATACCATTGTTCGATTCGATGTTGCATCTGTGTGAAGTGCCGAGCATCAAGCTCGACAGCCCACAGGTTGTCCTCGAAGACTTTCACGAATCGATCAATGGAGTTCAGCCGATGATTCGTTGTGTAGAGTTTGTCGAGTTTGTGCAACAAAGCGCAGACAAAGCTGCCGTTGCCACAGCCGGGCTCCAAAACCTTGCTCTCCTGCGTCATGGGCAAGTCGTGGATCAACTCTTCAGCAAGTGGCTCCGGCGTGAAGAACTGCCCAAGTTGAGACTTGAGAGAACGCTCGTGCTTCCTCTGCTCCGGCATTTTCGAATCCTTTCAAAATGAAGCAACACACAGCAACCGCCGTGTGTTGACTTCGATCACTTCCGAGTGTCGAAGCACGCAACCTCATACGGCCTCATGCCTGTCTTGAGATTATGCGTCTTGTGGATTTTCTGCAAGATCGACCACTGCTTCAGAGCGTCATTCTTGAAACTGTTGTAGTCTCGGCATTGACGCAGAACCAATGTGTCAAGCTCAGGGTAATTCTTGTGAATCCCATGTTCAAGGACATTCAACTCGATCTGGTCCACCATGCTCTGGAAGATACGGCGTTCAACGCCACTTCGTGAGGTAACAGACCGAATCTCCTTGAACTTCTCACGTCGCTGCTTCAGCGTTTTGACAGGCACATTGTCTTTGTTGTACATGTTGGCTTGCCGGGTCATACACTGACCGGTGCCAAGATTGGCATACAGCAATTGAGGATACGACAGAATGTCCACAAGGTTTGCTGTGGTGATGAAACTACCATCCCGCTCAACAAACACTGTGACATACAACGCAAGGTAATGGTCGTACTTCTTTTTGACCACAAAATTGTAAAAGATGCGGGTCAAGGAGCCGAGGTTCGGCTGACCGTATTTGAACTTGCCACTCTTGAGCCGATCGACGAACGAGATTTTGGAGTTGAAACCATACAGTTCGCCTGCGATCCGAATGAAGAAGTCCATCGAGTCACGGGTCTTCTCGCAGATGGTGACATTGTACTTCGTTTGAGCCGCCTTGATGGCGACCATCTCGGCGATGGTGGCAGAATTGTGGCCTGTTTCCTTGGGCCTAATGTCTTTGGTGAGGCCATGCGGATATGTGGCCCTCAACCAATCATCCGTGGCCTTTTGGGTGAGACGTTCGAGCAGGGATTTGTGTTTCTGGGGGATGACATCGCACACCAACTTCGGGTGCGGGACATCTTTCAGGGTGAGCATGAGTGCATCCTTGCAGGAG
>JAKQFZ010000105.1 GCA_029558215.1 Candidatus Omnitrophota bacterium | reverse complement strand
CCGCCAATTCTCAAAGATGGATTGCAGATGCTCCTCAGTTCGATCACTCTCATCATCGTTGGCCCGACGCACCCAATCGCCCAGTATAACCCTGATCTGATCTTGGAGATCGGTTCGTTTCTGAAGTTCCATCGCATCATCATTCCATGGCAATCCATTTTTCAGGTGTCGGGCGAGAATGATCACCGTTGCATGGAGACCTCGATCTCTGGAGGGTTTGGTGAATGGTGTTACGCCTGTAGGCTCAACTAATGCATAGATTCTGCTGTGATATGCCACGAACTGCTCGTAATGTGATCGATCACGAGGCTTCATCGCCGTATATATTGTACATACGAGTCCGGGCATCTTCGCAGATCGACCAACTCGACTCGTTGCCTGGATGTACTCTGCCGTTGTCTTTGGCTGCCCATTAACGAACATCAGTCCAAATCGATCAATATCGATGCCGACGGAAATAATGTTTGTCGTGAGGAGAAGAGAGTAGGCGCCTGCTTCACCATGCTTTCTCTCGAGTCGCCTCAGAATTTCATCAAGTTCAACTCCGGTTTTCTGACTATACAGATCTGTAAACTGGTCGGCTCCGAGTTCTCTCTGTGCATCGGGATCTTTTTCCAAGAATCTTATCCAATCTGGAATATCATCCGCAGCAAGAGAGGTAGCAATCCCCATTTCTTTAATACTGTTGAAGTAGGAAACCAGTGTCCAGTATGCATCCGCCGTTTCAGGAACCTTATTCGAAGCAACTGCGCCCTGCAGCAGAATGGCGTGAAGCCGAACGGAAGCGGTCGTCCCGCTGAGATGGGGGGCCAGAATACCCAGATACAATCGACCCTTCGCCATGTGATTCTTACGGGCAAAGTAACTGTCAGCTTCATCAAGACCATTAGGAGGAAACTGCCGTACACCACGTCCATATAACGCCCTTGACTGCATGTTCGCGCGAGTCACTGTTGCTGTAGATGCAATGATATGCGGATTGGAGCCACTGGCAGAACACAATGCCTGTATGGCAGCTTCATAAACGCCAGCAAGACTCCCCAGCGGTCCGGAGATCAGATGCAGCTCATCTTGGATTATCAGAGAGGGCCCAGGCCCCGCCTTTCCATGAAGACCATTCAGGAATGCTCCGGCTTGTGGGAGCCATGCCAGACGAGCGTACTTGTCAATGGTGCCAAGTACGACCGTCGGTGGCTCTTTGTAGATCTGCTCATCCACAACCTTCACTGGTATTTCACCAGCCATCGGACAATCCATCTCCGGGCACCTAGCCACCAGCGCAGCTCGAGCATCATCAATCACAAAACAATAATCGTTCGGATCATCGCTCATGTGCTCCGGAAGAAGCTCAGATCCGCAACAGGGACACCGTGACAACTTAAATGGATTGTTCTCTCGAGGCCGATCAC
>JAKQFZ010000104.1 GCA_029558215.1 Candidatus Omnitrophota bacterium | reverse complement strand
GTCCCTTGAGCTCCTTGCCGTTTCGATCCATTGCTCGGTATGCGTATGTTGCCATTGTTCTGTCCCTCGATGTCAGATGTTCTGACGGAACCCTGATTCCAATGTCTTCAGCTTAAGTATTACTTTTTCTGCCTGGCCCTGTCAACAAAAGTGAGCCGGAATATCTGTCTGAGCCTCGATGGGTGGACACGAGACAGAGTCTTCCATCTCTCAGTGGTCTTCTCACATCGAAGTGGACGGTGGAGTCAGTCTTCGTAATAGACCTCGCTTTTCTCCACTTCTCTCTCTGCCATGCGACGCAAGGTGGCATCCAGCAGCGATCGCAAGTCGCGTCCTTTGAACACATAGGCGCGGAAGAACGGGACGATAAGGAAAATAGCGTAGACGATCAGAGGCCACTGGAACCAGAGCGGATAGACATAGCCTGAACGATACCGGAAGAACTGGTTGATTCCTGCCAGAATTGCGCCGCCACAGAGATAAGTGATCACGTAAATCCAGAAGCGGAACTTCAGCTCCACAATTCGAAGCGCATCGGCTATCTCCAGTTTCGATTGGGTAGTGTTGACTCGACGCGCTCTCGGCTGCCCTGTCTTTATGCCAACCTGCTCTTTTCTCGCCTTGGGTGCTGGTTCGGAAGAGGCAAGAGCGTTTTGTTTGGCAACAAGCCGTTCGTCTTCCGCCTCGCTTTCCCATTCAAGACCCTCAGGAGATTCGTCTTCCGACTCATCTTGCTCCTGTTCTTCTCCGAAGATGAAAGGACCCTCCAAGTCGGAATCGTCATCATCTCTCTTGTTGAGCATCATCGAAACCTCCTGTTGGTGGCCTTGGGAATACTCATTCCTTCGCGAATACGGCACCGGTGCTCCCCGATGAAACTATCTTGGCGTAACGAGCCATATAACCTGACTTAATCTTTGGAGCAGGCTGCTTCCATTTCCCGCGACGTTTGAAGAGTTCATCATCAGACAGTTGAATACTTAGTCTTCTCGCGGGGATGTCAATCTCGATAATGTCCCCTTCCCGTACGAGAGCGATTGGGCCTCCCTGCATCGCTTCCGGGGAAATATGTCCAATGGAAGCACCCGTGGTTGCGCCAGAGAAACGTCCATCCGTCAGCAGGGCGACTGTGTCTGCGAGTCCTGCCCCTTTGACTGCAGCGGTTGGAGTGAGCATTTCTCTCATCCCGGGCCCTCCGCAGGGGCCCTCATACCGAATGACAATGACATCACCAGATTGGATTTTGTTGCCGAAAATGGCTTTCACGGCTTCTTCTTCCGAGTTGAACACACGAGCCGGACCTTTGTGTTTGAGCATATTAGGAAGCACAGCGGACGCTTTGACCACACTTCCGTCCGGAGCAAGATTCCCGAACAACGCCGCCAGTCCACCCGTCTTGTGATAGGGCTTACTCAGGGGTCGAATCACGTCGCTGTTGTGAACTTGGGCCTGTGCAACGTTCTGGGCGATCGTCTTTCCGGTGACCGACTTGCAACTGCCGTCGAGCAACTTGCCGTCCAGAAGTGTTTTCAGGATCGCCGAAACGCCACCCGCCTTATCGAGGTCTTCGAGGAAGTACGGGCCGCCTGGAGCCATGCTGCAAATATGAGGAGTTGCGTCGCCTGTCGTGTTGAAATCTTCAAGTGTCAGTTTTAGATCCAGTTCGTGGGCAATGGCTGGGAGGTGCAATGCCGTATTGCTCGATCCACCAAACGCCATATCCAGAGCCACAGCATTCAGAAGCGACTTTCGCGTCATGATCTTTCGCGGAGTTAACTGCTTCTCAAGAAGACTCATAATCTGCTGACCGGCCTTCTTTGCGAGTCGGATTCGTGCGGCAGCGACGGCGGGGATGGTTCCATTTCCCGGAAGACCCATACCCAATGCTTCAAGAATGCAATTCATCGAATTGGCGGTGTACAGGCCTGAGCAGGAACCTGCTCCGGGACAAGTGCACTCAACCCGATGCTCAAATTCCGCTGCCGACATCGCTCCAGACATCGCTTTGGGGATATCCTGGAACAGATCATGAAGCCCCAGACGATCCGAACCACATTCTCCGGCGAGCATGGGGCCCCCGGACACGAAAATGGAAGGGATGTCCAGACGTGCAGCCGCAAGAATCATCCCTGGAATGATCTTGTCGCAGTTGGTCACAAAAACCAACGCATCAAACGGCTGAGCCATCGCCATAACTTCAACCGAATCCGCGATCAGTTCGCGGCTGCCCAACGAGTACTTCATCCCCTGATGGTTCATTGCCAAGCCATCGCAGACGCCGATGGTCGGAAACTCAATGGGTGTACCACCCGCCATCCGAATTCCTGCCTTGACGGCTTCAGCGATATCATCCAGATGGATATGACCTGGGATAATTTCATTGGCCGCATTCACCACTCCAATAAGCGGTCGAGCGATCTCCGCCTCGGTCAAGCCCATTGCATAGAACAGAGACCGATGTGGCCCTTTTGCCACACCTTTTTTCATGATGTCACTGCGCATCTTTCAAATTCCTCTCTTTGAATAACTTCTGGCGGGGATTGTCCGCCACGGTGAATTGTTTTCCAAACCACATGGACATTATTCCGTCACGATAGAAATAAGTCAAATGCTTTGATTCTGATCGCGAAAGTGAAAGCGTTGCTGACCGTCGAGAAGTCCGAAAATCCCTCCTGTGTGGCAGAAGAGAATTCGATCGGTCTTCTTGAATCTACCCTTTCGTATCTGATCGAGCAGACCATGGAATGCCTTGCCCGTGTAGACCGGTTCGAGGACAATCCCTTCCACCGTTGCGAGCAGTTGGATGGCGTCCAACTCCTCGGGGTAGTCGCGTCCATAGCCTTCGCCAACGTACCCGTCCACGATGTTCAATTCGGAAGGATTGCACGAGACCGGATGATTCCATCGCTGCTGAAAGATAGCTAGTTCACCTGCGACGCGTTGCTGAAAATCTGCTGCGGTGTCGCAGACGTTGAATCCGATGATCTCCGCCCTCAGACCGAGCATTTTTCTGCCGGCAACCAGACCGCCGAATGTGCCTCCCGATCCAACAGCCACAACAATGTAGTCAAACGGTTTGTCCAGTTTGGACTCCTGTTTTTGAATTTCTTTCGCGGCGTTTACATAGCCCCAGCATCCGAGCGCATTCGACCCACCTTCGGGGATGGCGTAGCCAATTTCGCCAATGCTCTTGAGTCTCGAAGCCTCCTCCTTCATCAGCTGGTCTGCTTGTTTGTACTGCTCGGTCGTGATGAAACGGATTTCAGAGCCGACAAGTCTGTCCAGGAGAAGATTCCCCTGAGTCGTTTGGGGGCATTGTCCACGAAGAAAGAGAATGGACTTCATGCCCAGACGTGCCGCTGCGACCGCCGTCGTTCGGGCATGGTTCGATTGAACACCCCCGCACGTCATCAGAGTGGTGGCACCTCGACGAATCGCTTCCGCGCACAGGAATTCCAGCTTTCGGACCTTGTTGCCTGTCATCGCACAGCCAGTCAGATCGTCACGCTTCATGAAAATCTCTGGACCACCAAGGAGTCTCGTCAAGCGAGGCAGATGGTGAATCTGAGTTGGAACAATAGAGAGGGGAACACGTTTGGGGAATCGCACCACGCTCATCGGCACTTCTCCTGCGACTAACCTGGTTTGAAAACTCATTCACACGGAAAACAATGCCGTGTTTTGGTTTCTTTGTAGCACAATGGGTTCCTCGGGTAAAGAAGGCAGCAGGACGTTTGAGAGAAGTCCTGAACACCAACCCTTCATCATTCCGAGCAGGTTAGCACCTGCAGGCGTGTGGGCTATGCCCACTCCTTCGGACGCTTGCTCAATGAATGATACGCGCCTTTCGGACTTTGTGTCACTAGGAGCCATCTTTGCAGGGTTGCATTTCCTCTTCAAACTTTGGCCTTGGATCGCAATCTGTGTTGTTTCTAAGATTGAGCACGGCAATGCTCTGAGAACATTCTACGCCTTTTTGGATCCTGAGGAGTCCGGTCTGTGCCTGTACGTGATGACCTGAATGTGCTCCAGGGTAACCAAACCATCTCCGACCATTGTGTCCAGTTCCGGAAGAAAGGCTTGGATGCGTTCGGGTTTATCCACAATCTCCACAACTATGGGCAGATCTTCCGACAGCCGGAGTATCCGCGCTGTATGGATGCGCGTGTTTTTCCCAAAGCCCATGATGCCTCGTACGACCGTTGCTCCCGCCATCCCATACTCGCGCGCCTTCTCAACAATTGCCTGGTACAAGGGCCGACGAGAGTGCTGATCGCTCTCTCCTATGAATACTCGAAGCAATGCTGCATCCTTTGGAAGTTCCATCGCCTGTGCTCCTTTCTCAGATGATGCGTCCAACGGACAGACCGAGGTAAAAGACGGCAATTCCGAGAAGAACCTGAATGGCCATGTTGGCAAGGGCGAGGAGCACTTCCGTCTCCATAAGGAATTGGCTTGTTTCCGAGACGAAGGTTGAGAAGGTAGTAAACGATCCCAAAAAGCCCACCAGTATTACCGTTCGCATCTCGGAACTGATTGTCGCACGCTCAGAAGCCAATGCCCAGAATACTCCGAACAGCAGACACCCAAGCACGTTTACAAACGCGGTTCCCCAAGGGAACCAACTACCACACCAATGATGAACCGCTCCTGCAAGCCCGTAGCGAGCCAGCGCTCCGCAAGCACCCGCCAATGCGAGCCATACAAGTTTGTGCACCATTCTTGACATCTTCCTTTCTTCGTGAAATCGCCAGAATATCAGTAAAATAAAACAACCGCCTTGTGGCGGCTGGTCATACTGCCGCTCGCCACTGATCTGCTCCGCAACGTCAGGAGTCATCAGCCGAAAGCGGCGGTTTGTGGGGGACTCCATCCCCTGACATCGGATATGATAGCAAAAGCAATTTCCGGTGCAACAGGTCATCTCGACACTTCTCTTTTGTTGTTGATCAGCGCTCACCAGATGGTCTATTCTGTGTTCAAGCCGTTCGGCAGAGCGAGATTAGATGTGGACGAAGGAGCATGCAATGAAGAATCAGATTGGTCGTTTCAGCATTGTCTTGGGTTTTGTCACTCTGTTTCTGGTTGGGCACATTGCACTGGCTCAGAACCCCAGTGTCACCGTCATTCGGAACCTTCCGGACATGTATACGCCAAGTGAGAAAGCGTTCAACGGTTCCTATACTGCGAGTACTGGTGCAGCGCCAATTGGCGG
>JAKQFZ010000099.1 GCA_029558215.1 Candidatus Omnitrophota bacterium | reverse complement strand
ATCCCTTTCTTCTACCGAGATACCTATCATGGCTCCTTTGCTATCTGCTTCCAGGAGACAAAAGACGTCCAGTCGGTGAACTGCTCCGTTGCGATGTTCGCCGAGTATCTCTCGCTGTTGTCTGAATCGCTCGCTGACTATGACGACGCCTCGTTGGTGTTACCCCTTTGGGATCAAATGGTGTCCACTCGGAGCCTCGACGACCTCCTGCACCGTGTTTTGACGGAGGCGTTGAATGTTCTTGCTCTCCCGATTGGAGTCTTGTTCCTGGTGGATGAGGACTTGCACATTTCTCCGCTTCAAACACAGGGGATTGCTGAAGACCGTTTGCGGCATCATCCCTTGAGTCTGCGAATTCGGGACTATGAGCAGACTATTCAGAATTGGGATGGAGTTGTGGTTGATCTGCCGCAGGATGATCTGCTTTCCAAGTGGGTTCTCGAGATTTCCGGACAGACCGACGGCGTCCATTACGGAAAGGCCTTGGCGATTCCCATTCTCCGTTCACAATCGTTGCTTGCTCTGATCGTTGCCCTGTCGGATCGCTCGACCATGGATATTCCTGTAAAATTCCGGGCCCTGCAATTGCTCATGGAAGGCGCAGGCGCCGCTATAAGCAATGCAATCATCTTTGAGAAGATGAACCAAAAGGCGCTGGCCTTGACCTGCATCCACGCCATGCATCGCTTGATGAACTATCCCATCACGGAACAGGATCTTCTGTCCCGAATCGGTCGGGTGATTCTCCAGGCGCTTCAGGTCACCAAGTGCTCCATTATGCTCATCAACAAGGAACGGACTCTTCTGGAACCGAGAGTCTGGATCAACCTTGAGAAGGATGAAGTGGGCACGGCACCGCTGCGAAGTGGTGAATCCATCCCGGGATGGGTCTGGGAGAACTACGCGCCCTTGATTGTCAATTCCTGGAAAGACGATCATAGATTTGAGAACGATCCTGCGTCAACATATCCCTCTCAGCGTTATCTTTCCATGCCCATGATCGAGTCAGATGTTCTGGGAGTCATCACCGTGTCGGGCAAGGAAAAGGATTTTACCCCTGGAGACAGAGAAGTTCTTCAGTATGTCACCGAGCAGTCGGTCATTGCACTTAACAATGCCCGGCTCTGTGAAACCCAACAGCACTTGACGCTCAACACACTCAAGTCAATAGCCAATGTTGTCGAGATGAAGGACCCTTACAAGGTTGGACATACCGAAAGGATGGCGGAGTGCGCTGAGCAGATCGCCGCGAGAATGGGTCTGGACTATGAGTCACGGATGAATCTCAAATATGCAGCCCTTCTACACGACGCTGGCGGCATCGGGGTTCGAGAACGAGACACAAGCGACGCAGCCATGAACGATATCGTCCGAGACATGGAAGGCCATCTCGATATGTCTGTTCAGATCGCAAGGAGTCTGGGGCTTTCGGAGACTATCGTCAAAATGATACGCCATCATCATGAGAACTTCGACGGAAGCGGCTATCCAGGCGGGCTTCGAGGTCAGGCAATTCCTCTGGGCTCACGTATCATTGCTGTTGCGGACATTTTTGTCGCCCTGACCGCCGGCAGAGGCAGTCACCGCACTCTCTCCCCTCAGGAAGCAATCAACTTTTTGCGCAATCTCGCCGGAAAACGCTTCGATCCGGAGATCGTTTCCCTTCTCGCCCGAATCGCCTTGCACCCCAAATAGAGCAGCTTTGCCGATTCCCCGCGTTGGTGTATATATGTCTCAGGACAGAAGTGTCCTTCTCTTCAAAGGAATCGAAGCAGGATGGCTTGGCGTATGAATTGTTGTTCAAGCAAGAGGGTTCTTGTTCTGGGCATTGCGCCTCTTCCAGAGGACAACACAACGAAGATTCATGGCTCATGCATGAGGACCCTTCAGTTCATTGATCCACTTCTTGAAGAGGGTCATATCGTCCACTTGGTTGCCATGCGGATTACCGGACTTGAGGAGTCCTTCCAACGAGAAGTCAGAGTCCAAAAGGGGAATCTAACCTATATTTCAGTGGACGAGGTCGCCTGTTTTCGTAGCGATGAATACCTTCAGTGTCAGCATGATGAGTTTCAGCCCGACTGCATCATCGGGGTCAACGCCTTTCCAAGCACAAGAGCCGTGCAAATCAGAACGCAGTGTCCCGTCTGGGCGGACATCAACGGCTACAGCATGGGGGAAGCCCAGACCAAGGCCTATCGCGAGGGAGACGATCTTTACGTCGGCCACAACTGGAATCAACAGAAACCTGCGCTGGAACGTGCAGACAAGTTCTCCTCGGCTTCTGACTTGCAGCGTCATATTCTCGTCGGAGAACTTGGCACAGTGGGACGGCTCAACCGCTACACGATGGGATACAACTTCGTCCACACTGTTCCCGAAGGCAGAAAAGAGACACCGATCGTGCTCACAGATAACAATCCTCGGTGGACTGAGTTTCGCCCAGAGGACTTCCTTGTCCTCTGGAGCGGTGGCTACAACCTCTGGTGCGACGTAGACACAATGTTTGCCGGACTCGAAAGAGCGATGGCGCAAGAATCTCGAATCCATTTTGTGTCAACCGGAGGCATCATTGACGGAGTGGATGAGAAGACCTACCCGCACTTTCAGGAAATGGTATCTCGCTCACAGTTCTCGGATCGCTTTCATCTGAAAGGCTGGATTCCCTTTGAACAGGTGCCGGACTACTTCCTCTGCTCGGACATCGGGATCAACGTGGATGCACAGTGCTACGAGTCCATGTATGGCGCACGCAACCGAATCACAGATATGATGCGTGCCGGGCTTCCGATCCTGACCACGCTCGGTACCGAAATCAGCCGTCTTGTGGGAGAAGCGCAATGTGGTCTGACTTTTCCCATCGGCAACGCCGAGGCTCTTTCCGAGGCGCTGCTCTATGCGGCGCACCATTCCGATGAGATGAGACTAATGGGCAACGCCGGCAAAGACTACTTTCAGAAATACTACACATTCCGAGAGACGATCAAGCCGGTACTCCAATGGGTCTCCAGCCCTTCTCACGCACCGGACTGGGGCAAGCCCAAGCCTCTCCAGGAACCACCACAGCCAGTAACATCGGTGCCAACGTCGCAAACCTTCTGGCATCGAGTCCTCTCCAAGTTCAAGGAGAAGGGGTATTGGGCATGACGAGGATATTCGACTTCAATCTGGTTCATCGCGATGGCGATGCTCGCGTCGGTCGAATTCTGACATCTCACGGAGTCGTCGAAACCCCTGTGTTTATGCCGGTAGGAACTCAGGCAACCGTCAAGGCGATGACTCCTGAGGAACTGACGCAGATCGGGTCAACGATGATCCTCGCAAACACCTATCACCTGCATCTGCGCCCGGGAGAACAAGTGGTGCATGCAGCGGGAGGACTGCATTCATTCATGAACTGGAATGGTGCCATTCTAACCGACAGCGGTGGTTTTCAAGTCTACAGTCTGGCACAGACGCGGAAGATCACGGAAGACGGGGTGCAGTTTCAATCCCACATTGATGGCTCAAGACATTTTTTCACACCCGAGAGAGCCATCGAAATCCAACGCGCCCTTGGTCCGGACATCATGATGGCGTTTGACGAGTGCCCCCCAGTCGAGTCATCAAGGGAATATCTTCAACAGGCCAATGAGCGAACAATCCGATGGGCAAGGCGTTGCAGAGACGCCTTGCAGGAGGGCGATCCCACGTTGTTTGGGATTGTTCAGGGAGGGCTCCACAAGGATCTTCGTGCCAAATGCGCCGAGGCACTTGTTGAACTCGATCTCCCTGGTTACGCACTTGGTGGGCTCCAGTTGGGGGAAGACAAAGACCAGTTTCTCGAAATGGTATCGCATACGACGCCATTGCTGCCTTCAGACAAGCCTCGCTACTTAATGGGTGTGGGGACTCCCTTGGACTTCTTGGAGACTGTGGAGCGTGGCGTGGATATGTTCGACTGCGTGATGCCTACTCGTGCGGGACGCAACGCACTGCTTTTCACGCGTTGCGGAAGAATGAACATTCGCAAAGCCGAGTTCACCAACGACATGAAGCCTGTGGATCCGGAGTGTGGCTGCTACACCTGCCAGAACTACAGTCGTGCCTATCTGAGGCACCTCTTCGTCGCGCAGGAGATTCTTGCAGCAAGACTTGCGACAACGCACAATCTCTTTTTCTTCATCGATCTGATGGCACGGATCAGAGAGGCCATTCGTTCAGGAGTATTTCAACAATTCAAGCGGGAGTTTCTGACAAGGTATCTGAATCCAAACTCTGGTGCGCCTCACACGACGCCTGCCACATGCTGCAGACGGAGTCGGAATGAAAGGCCTGTATTCGATTTGACTAATGAGACACCTTCATGCGAATGAGCCCCTCTTCCCTTTCCGATTCGCGCTCGATTATCCGAATCTCGAAAGTCTCTGTTCGAGGTTGGAGCAAGATGGGATACCGAGTTCGGATTGTGTCACCGGGGAGCCAGAACTCCGTAGGATAGAGCGAGTAGAGCCTCTCTTGATGAGTTCTCTCCAAGACACGTCTTCCAGAGTCCACTTGGTCAATAAACAACCCAAGAGACGGTGCTGATTCTCGGAGTCTCCAGATGATCTGCAGTTCCTCTTCGTCATCGTGCCACAAAACGTCCAAAGCCTCAATGTGCTCGAAGACGTATCGGGCCCCTGCATCGTAGGCTCCTCGCTTCGGATAGGCATAGAGCATAAGGAGCGGTACGCCCTGGAATTCGTATTCCCAGATGGGCATCTGCTGACTGACGATGATATCGCCGACTTCCCCCAAGCCACCACGCCTGTTGTTGATCAGAGTATACATTCCCCAGGGTGAGTCCAAAATGTCCTGAGTCATAGGGACAGAAGCAACTCGGTACGTGCTGTTCAAAGACAGATCCACCGGCGCACCCGGATCCGGCAGAGAGACGGGAGAGAACTGGTTTGCTGTGTTTACCCCTGCGAGAAAAAGCCATGAACCTTTTGGGACTCTCGCATGCACGACAGGTAGAGACTCCTGAATACACAAGCCCAAGTAGTCCGCATCCATACCCGCAAGATACGCCCCAGGAAATCCGCCGATCAGGGGGCTGTAGTAAACAATCTGATGGGGATGATAGATGATGAGTTCGATCAACGCCGAACCTGGTAGGAGCACCAGAAACGCAAGCGCAAGGATCTTCTGTCTGGCAACAGTGGGAATCCTGATCTCAATATGCCGAAGGATTGTCCGGAAGCCGGCCGCGCTCAAACATACCAAAAATGGGAGAAAGGGCATGAAGAGTCTGATACCGTCATAGCGTTTGACACCTGGCATTGCGATTACGGCCAACGGAACCACAATACCGCATAGCCACAGCCGAGTTGAGGGATGAGCCTTTCGCTGAAGGAAACTCCTTGTCGCGAACAATGCAGTGATCAGCGCCGCAGGTGGAGTCGTAATCAGTGTCATCACAAAGGGATAGGTCCATCCCGCGGTACGCTGCCCAAAGTAGAAGACATCCAGATCCTTTCTCACGGAGAGAAATTCCCAGTAGATTTTCAGATTCCCTCGCATATCTCCCCAAAGAAATGGCCATCCTGCAATGAGTATCACCATGCCGAGCAATCCGGATAGCAGAAGATTAATCCAAGGCGTCCACATCCTTTGATTCTTCTGATCCTTTTCCAGTAGGCATCCCCAGACCAGCCAGAAACAAAGGATCAACGGAACGAACGCTGCCTGAAGTTTCGTGAGCAATGCAAGTCCAAGACACAAACCTGGAACAATGAAACCCAGTTTGCGTGAGGCGTTCTTGGCGAACGCGAAAACGGAGATCAAGATCAGAGGTGTCACGATCAGATCGAGCGCAATCAGATGAGCATGACAAAAGACCCGAGGCATAAACCACATCATCATGGCACCAAACAGCGCGGGCATGAAGCCCATCGAATCATGACAAACAAGAAAGACAGTGGACACCAAAGTGGCAAAGCAGAGCAGAACTGCAAGTCCGGTTGCGTCAGCCTCTCCGATCGTCTTGGCAAAAAGAGCGTACGTCATGCCCATGAGAATCTTGCCGAGAGGCGGATGATCGCGATTCCAAGGGAAATAGGCGTCAATGTCCGAGATGGAAGGGACATCTTCGCCTGTCCAGTGGCTGCGCATCCACATTCCGAAGCGAGATGCGGGTGGATAATAGGTGTGTGCATCCCAGTGGGGACCGTAGTCATCCTGCGTGAGAAAGACGCTTAGGAAACTAACGGTAAACAAGACTACCGTGCATACCCAGATCGTGAATCTGTTGTGTTTCATCTTCGGTACAGTATAACATTTGACATGAACATGTGAAGTTCTCTAGATTAGCTTCGACATGCGAGATTAAGGTAGCATGCAGATATTCAAAGGAGGCTCATCAGCTATGAAGGGCTTT
>JAKQFZ010000077.1 GCA_029558215.1 Candidatus Omnitrophota bacterium | reverse complement strand
ACCGCCAAGCTGTGGGACTTGGAAGGAAACGAAGTCCAGACCTTCGAGGGACATACGAGGTTTGTCATGTCGGCTGCATTTTCTCCCGATGGAACGAAGATTCTGACGGGAGAAGATCTCGGCTCCACCAAACTCTGGGATGCCGCCACGGGGATGCTCATCCGCGCTTTCGAGGTTGACGCGTGGAGTGTCACATCTGTCGCCTTTTCCCCAGATGGATCAAAGGTGCTGGTCGGAAGCGCACACTACGATCTGATGGGAGATTGGGGTGAAGCCCGAATCTGGGACGTTACCACGGGCGCTTTGCTCAGGACTTTTGAAGGACATACAGATTGGGTGTTGTCAGTCGCTTTTTCCCCGGACGGGAGCAAAGTCTTAACGGGAAGCCAGGACTACACTGCCCGACTCTGGGATGCCGCCACAGGCGGTCTCATCCGAACCTTAGAAGGGCATACATATTATGTCACATCAGTTGCTTTCTCCCCTGACGGGACAAAGATCCTCACTGGTAGCCAGGACAAGACCGCCAAACTCTGGAACGCTGTTGATGGAGGTCTGATCCTGACCTTTGATCACACAAACGATTGGGTCAATTCTGTTGCCTTTTCGCCGGATGGAGCACGTGTCTTGACGGGAATTTTTAGCCCTTCGGGGAATAATACTGCAAGAATGTGGAGTACGACCACTGGCGATCCGATCAGGGCTTTTGAAGGCCATTCCAATTCGGTTGAATCTGCTGCCTTCTCCCCAGATGGGAGGTTTGTTCTGACGGGGAGTCAGGACGCGACAGCAAAGCTGTGGGATGCGGAGACTGGGTCGCTTGTTCAAACCTTCGAAGGCTATACAGGCATTCTCGAATCCGTTGCGTTTTCCCCGGACGGAAACTGGATCATCACTGGCGGGGAAACTGCACTGCTTTGGGAGCTCAATCCCCCTCGCGCGATCATCGTTGCCGGTGGTGGTGCGTATGCAAGCAACAGCATTGCGCAACAGACGAACGATCTCGGTGCCTATGCCTACAAAACACTCAAGAGGCGTGGGTATGAAGGAGAAGACATCCTCTATCTGAGCGCTTTTGGTCCGACCGATCCTTTGGATTCCACGAAGCCTTTCCGCGATGCCGATGGGGACGGCCTGAATGACGTGGACGGCTGGTCAACGCTGAGTAATCTGGCTCAGATTCAGACGTTTGCACAAGGGGCGGGAAGGTTGATGGTGATCCTGATCGATCATGGTTTCGTGACCAACAGTGGCTGCTATTTCCAGATAAACCAGAATCAGGTGCTGCCAGCCACGACTCTGGACACCTGGTTGGACAGCCTCCAGAGTGCCTATGGAGTGGACATCACGCTGGTGGTGGATGCGTGCTACTCAGGTGGGTTTGTGGAAGCCTGCAAGGGAGGTGTGGGAGGACACAAGCGGATTGTCGTTTCCTCGACGACGGCAAACAACGTGGCCGTGTTCCTGCCGCCGCCGGACATGACATCGTTCCTTCACACATTCCTCGGCTCTGCCTACATGGGCAACTCGATGGGAGAAGCGTGGCGAGCGGGGAAACAGTTCTTTGAGGAGTTCCCTGTTGCCGGCCAGATCCCTCAGTTGGATGATGATTCCGGCACAACAACCGCAGCGGACAATGAGTTTTTCGGAGCCAGCTGGGCTTATGGAGTTCAGTCCACGCAAGACGTGAACGACTTCTTCCCGGTATTCGACACCTGGACAAGCGACGGAGTGGTCGCTCCGGGAACACCCGTCACGCTCTGGGCAAGAACACTCTCAGGACAGAATCCGCTTGGGGTAGTTGCCGTGGTTCGTCCACCAGCACCAAGCACCATTTCCGGAGACGCCGTGACGAATCTTCCCCATGTTGCGCTGGTCAACAGCAGCACAGACACACGGCTATGGTATGCCACGACAACAGATACATTCACTTCGACGGGACAACATGTCATTTCTTTCACCGCAAGAATGCCCTACGAACGCCGCTCGAATCCTGTCTACAGCCGCATTACCGTGTCGGCAGGGACGGACACCGACACAACCCCGATTCGAGCCATCCTGGCAGTGGACAATACCTCTGACCCTGATCTCTCTACAGCATTCAGCAAGTTGGGGCCGTATGCGTACAGTGTTTATCTGGACCGTTTTCAAGATTCGGGTGGAGTCCATCATCCTGAATGGATTGAGTATCGCATCAACCCGTTCATCCACGCCGAGAGCGACGGCTATCCGAGTTCTTCGGCAGTGTTGAACGCCATTGATGCGGTTGGATCAGATATCGGCAGACTATATGTGCATCTGATTGGCGACAGTTTTGGGTCAGGCACCATCGAGATGGCCTCTGGAGATGATCTAACAGCGTCGGATCTGGATGCGAAACTGGACGCCTATCAAGTGCGTTCTGTGACGGGAACCGTCATTCTTGTGGTGGACTGCCCGTATTCGGGTTCGTTCTTGTCCACCTGCAAGGCGACGGGAGCACAAAAACGGGTACTGATGACATCAGGTCGCAGCACGGACTCGGCACTGTTCTCCAAGTCGGGGCAGGCGGTGAGTTTCAGCCAGAAGATTCTGGCGTCTGCATATCAAGGGAATCATCTCCGCAATGGATTCAATTCAGGACTGAACTTCTTGACAACGTTTCTGAAGGGCGGCATTGAGCCACAGTTGGATGACAATGGAGATGGCGTCTACAACAGTAAGAACGATGGTACTTTTGCACAGACGCTTTTCTTGGGGAGAAGGTACGCCTATGCGGGCGGCGAGGCGTCCGATCTCCCGTTTGTGCTGAACGTGGTTCCTGCAAAAGTCCATGCACCCGGGGGCAGTGCCGTTGGATTCAGCGCTGATCTGATGGAGGGTGTGGAGCCTTCCCGAGTCTTTGCGCAGGTGGTGGCTTCGGGAGTGGGTTCGGTTACCCAGCCACTGACGACGCTTCCGGAATTTGACTTCACACGGGATGGAGCTGAGGAATGGTCGTGGTCAGGGGATGTGACTGTGCCTGCGGCGGACGGTTCCTACACGGTTGCCGTGTACGCTTCCTATCCTGACGGAGCGACGCAGGAGAAGATCAGCAATCCGAAGTTTGCGACGATTTTGCATCCGGATGCCGATGACTATGAGGTGGACGACACACCCGAGCAGGCAAGTCTCCTCGTTTCCGGCTGGACAGGGCCGCAGCACAACTTCCACCAGACCGGGGATCCGGACTGGGCGAAGTTCTTTGTGAGGGAGTCCGTGGCGGAAGGGTACACGATCCGAGTGTCCAACTGTGGTGCGACGTGTGATGCGGTGCTGGATTTGTACTCCGAGGATGACCTGGAGACGTCACTGCCAACATTCCCGAAGGATTCAGGTGGCTACGGAGAAGGAGAGAGCGCCACGGTGCTCTTGTCAGGACCGAAGTGGTACTACGTGCTAGTGGACTCGTTTGATGCGGGTGATATCGGGACAGGAACCAACTACAGTCTGTCGGTGTCGAGGGATTCGGGTATCTCGAATGGCCGTATCTTGGAACAGCATCCGACGAAGTTGCTTGTGGCCTGGGATCCCAGTCCGAGTGGAGTGGCCTATTCCAGAGTTCGCTTCTCAACGAATAGCAATGCGCTCCTGACAGAGTTTAATGGTTCAGACGCTGTTGAATCAGGCACAAGCCAGTCGCTTGTGGAAGGACTGTCATCTGATACGACATATCACTTCTTTGTTGAGGAGTACAACAGCGGCGATTCGTTGACCGGAGTGTCAAATGCATTTGAGGGGACCACGCTGACGATAAGTTACGCAATAGACATTCTCTCGACGACGCCACCTAACAGCCAGAAACTGACGACGGGGGACACGTACAATCTTTCGGCTGTGGCGAACTGTTTGTCACAGGTGGACGATCTGAGACTTCAGTGGTCGCTGTGGAATAGTGGTGGAGTGTTGCATACGAAGCCTGCGGAGTTTCTAGCAAACAGTTCCGAATGGCAAGAGAAGTCTACTACGTTCAATGGATTTGTGGTGCCAAACAATGGGCCAGTGGTGTTGCGAGCGCGCATCGTGAATGCCAGTCCAACGCCGACAGTTTTGGCGGAGGATTCGGTGACATTCCAGATCGCCACCCCGACTCGGACACCGACACCGACGCCGACACTTTCGACGGGCGTGCAGGGTTGGATAGAATACAGGTAGGAGGTTTTGGGAGAGCGATGATCCGGTGGTTGAACGCCGGAGAGATTCCTCACTGCGTTCGGAATGACAGGAGGTAGGGCAGCATTTATGCTGCGCGGGATAAAACCCGTCCTGGACGCTCTGTGTTTGCGAGTTTGTGACGGACTGGGTAGAATATTTGGGTCGTAGTCCACGGTGGACTATCAAGACGAGATGTAGGGAATCAAGGGAGGTTAGAGATGCAAAAGAGTTTGAGTTTCTTAGGCTATGGGCTTCTGATGGTGATAGTGGTTTTGGGGATGGCAACAGTCAGCGTTTCTGCTGATACGGCGCCAGATGAATATGAACCGGATGATGCAGCAGTATCAGCCAGTCCGTACTACATTGGCGGTGGCGATCAGCTGCATACGATTCATACGTTGACGGATCAGGATTGGGTCTACATTGAGATTGTTCCTGAAGGGGTCTATGAGATTCGGTTGAAGAATTTGGGAAGTGATCTCGACGCAGGTTTCGACGTCTATTCCGAGTCGAA
>JAKQFZ010000076.1 GCA_029558215.1 Candidatus Omnitrophota bacterium | reverse complement strand
AAAGCCGACGTGATGATCCACTTGTTCTGCCAGATGGTTGTCCACGCACCCAGCACAGGCCTTCGGGAAACCACCTCTTGGGCACGAATGAGCATCTCCTGTCCTTCCATAGAACCGGTCAGAATCTTGAGTCGGTACTCGCCAACACCGTCTTCTTCAGGAGCTTTGATGACAGCGGCTTGAAGGATTCGGCCATCCTGAAGTTCAAATAGGAAATCGTTCGGAGCCCCCCAGTTGGCGAAAACCAGAATACCAATCATGACCGCAAAAAAGAGAGCGTTCTGCCAGAGAGGTCGTGACACTTCCGGTTCCGCCATTGCCATCTGGGCATTCGATTTCGCGATCTCTTCCTTGCGGAACACCAAATGCATGATCAATCCGATGATCACGCTGAAACTGATCGCTCCCACAGCACGAGCAATGCCCAGTTGCAGTCCCAGGATTCGAGCCGTCAGGATGATGGCCAAAACGTTGATTGCCGGACCCGAATACAGAAAGGCACACGCGGGGCCCAACCCTGCACCCATCCGCCAGATACCTGCAAAGAGAGGCAGAACCGTGCAAGAACAAACGGCCAGGACCGAACCGGACACGGACGCCACTCCGTAGGCCAGGACTTTGTTCGCTCGAGCACCGAGGTACTTCATCACGGAGGCCTGGCTGACAAATACCCCTATCGCACCAGCGATGAAGAACGCTGGAACCAGACATAAGAGCACGTGTTCTCGGGCATACCAGCGACTCAACTCGAGTGACTCCATAATAGCATTGTTGAATCGTTCATAGTCCACAGGAAGCCAGAAGAAAACCAAGAACAAGCCTGTCAATATGGCCAGTCTTTTCCATTGGGATTTCCAGTCCATAAGCCAGCCCGCCTTTCTACAACACCATCATTATTGGCAATATGACCAAATAGCCAAATAGTTGTCAAGTCATTTCATTCCAGCGAACAAAATCCTTTGTACGGGTTGACAGAACCGCTCCTGTTCCCCTAAGTTACTTCCCTCATGCCCGAGAGATTCAGACAGCGCAGGGGCAGCAGCCCCATTTGTTGTTGGTCTTATCGGCAAGCAATCTGAAGATGGAGAACAAAAAATGATCAAGCCCCATGGTGGCAGACTAATTGACCGAATGGCGACCGATAAGGAACGCGAATCCTTGACCGAGCAGATTTCCAAGATGCCGACAATCGTACTGAACGCTCGTGAAATCAGCGACATGGAGATGCTTGCCACAGGAGCCATGAGCCAGCTGGAAGGTTTCATGACCAAGGAAGACTACCTGAGTGTTCTTGACCTGAAGCGCCTCGCAAAGGGTCTTCCATGGACGATTCCGGTGACCTTGTCTGTCAAGGACGGGGACGGTTCCCAGTACAAGGTCGGCAAAGACATTGCAATGACCGACGAGCAGGGAACTGTGTTCGGCGTTCTGCACCTTGAGGAGAAGTTCAAGGTTGACAGACACTACGAGGCCGAGCGGGTGCTTCTCACCAACGATCCATCCCATCCCGGCGTACAGTATCTGGACACCCTGACTGATATCTATCTGGGCGGGCAGATTACCGTTCTCCAAAGACCCAAGCATGAAAAGTTCAACAACTGGCGTCTGGATCCAAAGGAGACTCGTGTGCTGTTTAAGACCAAGGGTTGGAACAGCGTGGTGGCCTTCCAGACACGCAATCCGATCCATCGAGCCCATGAGTACCTTCAGAAATGTGCTCTGGAAATCTGCGATGCACTGCTGATTCATCCTCTGATGGGTGAAACCAAGAGTGATGACATTCCGGCGGATGTCCGTATGGAATGCTATCTGACGCTGATGAAAGAGTACTATCCGTCCACCCGAGTGGCGTTGAGCGTATTCCCCGCAGCCATGCGTTACGCCGGACCGCGTGAAGCCATCTTCCATGCGCTGGTGCGCAAAAACTACGGTTGCACCCATTTCATTGTTGGTCGAGATCACGCCGGTGTTGGCAGTTTCTACGGAACCTACGACGCACACTATATCTTCCGTGAGTTTGAGCCGCAGGAGCTG
>JAKQFZ010000073.1 GCA_029558215.1 Candidatus Omnitrophota bacterium | reverse complement strand
CATCTTCTGCCAATCGATGTCATCCACGTCCAAACTGATGAGCTCACCTCTTCTCACCCCGGTCTTAGCCAGGGTGACCACGATCGCCCTGTCGAGCAAGCTGACGATCGATCTCACCAGCATGGCCATCTCCTCCACGGAGATCAGCTTGCGGCCTTCCTGCTGCATCCCCTCCCCGTTCTTGTACCGCTTCAGATATCGTTTCCGAACTGCCTGCACCGGGTTCTCCTTGATCTTGTTCTCGAACAGCAGCCATTCGTAGAACGCTGCTAAGGCAGAAAAGTTATAGCTCAGCGTCCGGTAAGCGATCTTCCTCTGGTTGATCAGGTAGTCTATGTAAGACTTCAGAACGTCCTTGTCCACCTCGAAGACCGTCTTGCGCTTGGACATCAGGAAGAACATGAAGATTCGCATCGACGAAACGTAACTCGTCGTTGAGCTCTTGCTCATTCCTTGCAGGTTGCACTCGACCTTGAACTTGTCCAGCAAGTCGAACATGTCCGGGTCGAGAAGGACGCTGCTCATCATCTCCCGCTTTTCGCTCACTTCAACGCGCATCCTTCCATCGCAGGTTCCCACGATCGTCCTTTCCAACCAGTCCTACGTCCAGAAGGAAGTTCAGTCCGTCGCTCCATCTGTTGATCATGTCGTTGTCGTTCTTGTCGAACTGCATCGATTCCATCAAGTCGATTATGTGCATGCCGCCCTTCGGCCCTCTCTGAAATACCTGGATCAAACTCCTGACCATGGTGACATCCACGCTTCCGCCCTTGGCGCTCTGGTAGGCGCTTGATAAACGGGAAAGCTCCACCTCCTGGTTGTGGAAGGCCAAGTTCAGCGTGTCGAAGCGCATCTGCAACGCTGCCAGCTCCTTCTCCAGCTTGTTAGCCTTCTCCTCCAACAACGCCGGGGGCATGGTGACCCTCACCGCACCCATGCGGTGCTGCTCCACCACTTCCAGGATGTACTTGGAAAGGGGCATGCCCGAGGCCTCCGCGGCATGCTTCCAC
>JAKQFZ010000231.1 GCA_029558215.1 Candidatus Omnitrophota bacterium | reverse complement strand
AAGAGAGCAGTTGTTCTGCCAAAGAATGCACCAGGTCAGGATGTTTCTCAGCAAGATTGTTCAGTTCCATCGGATCGTTTGGGATGTCATAGAACTCAGTTCGATCTCGACTTGGATTCAGCAATAGTTTCCACTGTTGCTGTCGTATTGCCAACATTGGACTCTTGTTCAGGCAGTGTCCGGGAATACCAAATCGCCACTCCCAGAGAAGCGGTTTGGTTCTCTGGACAGGGGTTCCTCGAAAAGCCGCAGACATATCCTCTCCATCCAGAGTGATACCACCAGGAAGAGCGACCTCTGCCAGTTGGCAGAACGTTGGCAGGAGATCCACTGCACACAGTGAAGTTGCGTCATCCACAGTGTCAGGCCGTGCCCCCCCGGCAGGCCATCTGAGTATAAAGGGGGTACGGATGCCCCCTTCATAGAGACTGCGTTTTCTTCCGCGAAATGGGCCTGGGCTTCCGACGCCACTATGGGAAGCATTGCGTATGACAATATCTTCCGGCCCATTGTCCGCAGAGAAGATTACTACTGTGTTGTCGCGAAGCCCCAGTTGATCGAGCCGATCGAGCAAACGTCCGATGTGACGGTCTGAATCCGTGACAGCAGCATAGTAAATTGCGGGTGCACCCACATACTTTTCCTGCAGTTCTTCGGGAAACAAGTCTGAGTAGACCTCAAGTTGTTCTGGCGTAGGATCCAACGTGGCATGCGTGTCGTTAAGCCAGACATTTACGAGAAAGGGACGGTGCTGATGGCGTTCGATGAATGACAGGGACTCATCCACAATGACCTGCGATGACTTCCAACGTATGTGCTTGCTTGGCCAGGGGATTTCCTTGCCGTTATGATAACCCTGCATGCTCCGATGACTCCCGTACGCAGAAGGGAAATCCAACTGGGGACCATTGCCCGCATTGACACGACACTCATCAATGCCGTAGGCAAAAGGTTCAGGGGCCCCCAGCCCACTTCCAAGATGCCACTTGCCGAAGTGTCCGATGACATAGCCACTTTGTCTCAACAGATGCATGTAGGTCTGCAGTTGCGGATCGAGCCAATCCGGCATTGCTCTTGCGTCATTCTGCTGGTGATTGGCGAAATGACCATGTATTGCGAGACGGGATGGGAACAGTCCTGTAACTGCTGCAGCGCGACTTGGAGAACACACTCCAGAGCAGACATAGAACTGAGAGAAAAGAATCCCTTCGGAAGCCATCCGATCCAGGTTTGGAGTTTTCACAAAAGGATGACCATAGCATCCCAGGTCTCCCCATCCCCAGTCATCCGCAAAAACAAAGACAAAGTTCGGTTTTGATTCTCTCGCCATGTGCTGATCCTGACATACAGGGCCACAAACTCATTGACCGTCACCTGTAGAATGGCATCTTTGGCTTTTCCTGGCAAACGGAAGTCTTTGACAATACCGAGACAGCGAATCTAAGATTCACTCAAGATATATGGAATCACAGGAGCCGACAAAGATTTTGGCGCCAAATGGGAGAGAGATGAATCAAGGCAAACTGATCACGTTCGAGGGCATAGAAGGTTCGGGCAAGACAACCCAGATGGATCGTCTTTGTGGACTGCTGGAAAATCAGGGATGCAGGATCCAGCGGTTTCGGGAGCCGGGAGGAACTGCTCTCGGTGAGCGGATTCGGGACTTGTTGCTTGCTCCCGATGCAGAGGTCGAAAGGCTGACCGAGCTTTTGCTCTTTCAGGCGGCACGGCGTCAACTGGTTTCCACAAGACTCGAACCCGCACTTGCGGAGGGTTGTGTTGTACTCCTGGATCGTTTCTACGATGCCACGATGGCCTATCAGGGCTATGGTCGAGGAATCCCTCTTGACCTCATTCGACAAATGACCCGGGTCGCTTGTGGGAAACTGGTTCCAGACCTCACGATACTGTTGGACGTAGATCCGAAGCAGGGCTTGAATCGGTGTCTACTGCGTGAGGGGAGAGAATATGCTGGAGCGGATCGGATCGAGTCATCCGGTCTTGATTTTCTGGAGCGGGTTCGATGCGGGTACCTCGAATTGGCTGCACAGGAGCCCGATCGGTTTGTGGTGGTGCGCGTTACTGAAAATATCGAGAAGACGTTTTTGCAGGTAGTTCATTCCTTGCAAGTGAGGAAGGTGCTGCCGATAGACATCCGGAAGTCTTGATGCCCCCAGGAAGCAGGAAGTTTCATAGAATGGAGGACTTAAGCGTATGAGACGGTTCTCGAGATTGCATCAGTGTGTTGTCAGTTTGGGTCTGCTGTTTCTGTGTGTTGTTTCCCCGTCGTATTCGATTGATCTGAAGGACGCGCGTGAGTATGTCGAAGCGGTTGACATGCTCATTGCCGACTGTGTTGAGAAAGCCATCCCCACTGTTGTCCGTATCGAGGCAGAGGGTACGGTGCGGCGTGGGACGGGCAGTCAGTCCATGGAGAATCCTTTCAAAGGGACGCCTTTTGAGGAGTTCTTCAAAGGCCCATGGTCTGACCCAGGTTTTCAGCAGCCTGAGATGCGAACCTATTCTTTGGGTTCCGGAGTGATCATTGACAGCGCCAAAGGTCTGGTACTGACCAACAATCACGTCATCAAAGATTCTCAGAACATCAAAGTCATCGTTCTGGTCAACAATGAGGAGAAGAGTTTCAAGGGAAGCATCGCAGGCCAGGATCCCTTGAAGGAAATTGCCCTGGTGAAGATTGAAGATATCAAAGGTATCGAGCTGGTTCAGGCGACGCTCGGTGACTCGGAAGTATTGAAGGTGGGTCAGACAGTGATTGCCATTGGAAATCCCTTTTCCTACTCCCATTCGGTTTCCAGAGGGATTGTCAGCGGCAAGGGACGACAGTCCGCTGAACTCAGTGCCCAGATCCCCTATCAGGATTTCATCCAGACCGATGCGGCGATCAATCCGGGCAACAGTGGGGGGCCTCTTCTAAACGTCCGGGGTGAAGTGATCGGCATCAACACGTTCATCGCCACGGCTCCGGGCTCCATGGGATTCAATGGTCTGGGCTTTGCCATCCCCGTTCATCTGATCAAGTCCAAACTCGATGAACTGATCGAGAAG
>JAKQFZ010000035.1 GCA_029558215.1 Candidatus Omnitrophota bacterium | reverse complement strand
GTCGACTTTGACTCCTGTGTCAAGTGTGGTCTGTGTGTTGAAGCCTGTGGTGACAAGAAAGCAATCGACCTTGAGATGCAGGACGAGTTTGTCACCGTCAAAGTCGGAACTGCAGTTCTTGCAACCGGTTTTGATCTCATTCCAATCGAAGGAAAGAGGGAATGGGGATACAAGCAGTTTGATAACGTAATCACCTCACTCGAATTCGAACGGCTTATCTGTGCATCAGGTCCGACTGGTGGTCACCTTATCCGCCCAAGTGACGGAAAGACACCCCAGGCTGTAGGATACATTCTGTGTGCAGGATCCCGTGACAACACTGGTGGCGTAGCCAAGCCATATTGTTCACGGTTCTGTTGTATGTATTCCCTCAAGCATGCTCACCAGATGTACGAGAAGATCCCAGGCTGCAAAGTCTATCTCTTCTACATGGATATCCGTTCATTCGGAAAGATGTACGAGGAGTTCTATTACCGTATCCAGAACGAAGGTGCCAAGTTCATCCGTGGACGTGTCGCCAATGTGCTTGAAGATCCCAACACCAAGAACCTTCACGTCTTTGCTGAAGATACTCTGCTTGGTCGTCCGGTCGACATTGAAGTTGACATGGTTGTCCTTGCAGCAGCAATCGAGCCAAAGGAAGGGGCAAATGTCCTTCGGAAGAAGTTCGGTGTATCTGCATCACAGGATGGCTGGATGCTTGAAGCACACCCGAAATTAAACCCCTGTGGTACTACGACTGCCGGTGTCTTCCTTGCCGGTGTCTGTCAGGGTCCAAAAGACATTCCAGATACCGTAGCACAGGCAGAAGGTGCAGCATCAGCAGCATCTATCCCGATTCACATGGGAGAGGTCGAACTCGAACCTTACTTTGCCATTTGTGTTGAGGAACTGTGTGCAGGCTGTGGTATGTGTGTGAACCTCTGTCCATACTCTGCTCTGGCTCTTGTTGAAAAGAACGGAAGAACTGTTATGCAGGTCACTGAAGCCAAGTGTAAAGGCTGTGGAACCTGTGGAGGATTCTGTCCGGGTGGAGCAATTAAGATGCAGCACTTTACCACACCACAGATTGCAGCACAGATTGATGCATTCTTCGCAGGAGGAGAACAGTAATGGCAGACGAATGGAAACCACAGATTCTCGCTATCATCTGCAACTGGTGTTCCTATGCAGGTGCTGACCTTGCCGGTGGTGCCCGTATACAGTACCCACCAGACATCAGAGCAATCCGTGTCATGTGTACCGGTCGTATTGACATGCTCTTTATCCTCAAGGCATTTGTTGAGGGTGCAGACGGTGTCCTCGTCTCCGGTTGTCACTTTGGTGACTGTCACTACCTTGAAGGAAACTACAAGGCAGCAAAG
>JAKQFZ010001211.1 GCA_029558215.1 Candidatus Omnitrophota bacterium | reverse complement strand
AGACCAGGAGATCGCTCCCCAGAGAGTGACCTGCGGACAGCAGTGTGACCGCATAGGCGAGAACACCAAAAAGCCAACTGTAGTAAATCCAGGGGGCGCTGTCGGTGGAGAAGGACAAGACGTCATTTTGGGGAACGCGTCCTTCATTGACGATGTACCTTCCCGATGCCATGTGCCACCAGAGATCGGAATCGGAAGGTTCCCGAACTGCATACAGAAGCACCAAGAACAGCAGTCCAAACCAGATGAGATGCTTCTTCGTGATCTGTGGAGTGAAGGCTGCGAAGAATTTGGCCTTCTGCGAGAGAATCAAGAGAATGACACACAGGGCAATTCCCACAAGTGTCAGCAACGATGCCGATCTGAACCACGACGGATCGAACACGAATTCGACGCGGTGAGAACCTGGCTCAACCATCACCGAACGAAACGCCCCATCGGCTTTGAATATCCTGGTCTCAACACCGTTCACATACGCCCGCCAACCTGGAAAATACTGGTCGCTGAGAACAAGCATTGACTGCCATTGGGTGGTGACGTTCACAACAACGCGTTTGTCTGAATACTCTGCTATTGTTACCTGCTCGCTCGCCGAAGGGGTCACTCCCGATGAAACCAGAGGACTCTCCTCAAAGAGCAGAGCTGTTTGCCGGAAGTCTCTTTTCCCCGATGAAAGATAAGCGGTCTGAACGACTTCGTCGGGAATGCACTCGCTGTCATGAACCAGAAAGGCCTTGCTCTCAGCGTGACTTCTGGCGAACAGATAGGGGTAGTGATCGGTCAGCCTTTTCCAGTGCTTTTCAGCCACGGGGGAGTTGTTGATGTAGTAGTTAACGCCAGCCAGTTCCAGCAGCGGTGAAGATGCGTCCCGGTTGAAGAAAAGACTGCCTCCACTGACTGCGGGCATACCGAGAATAGCCTTGGTGTCCCTCAACTGTGTTCCACTGAGAGCCCCAACAACTGCAACGTCATACAGTAGCGATGAATTGCCCGGCAGTGAAGCCATGGTGTTTCTGTATTTATCCAAACCATCTTTCCATCCGGTTTCAATGGGCAGAGGAGAATCCGCGGGGGGCTGAGACGGAGGGAGATGCGCTGTGCGAGAGAAGTCGGGTGAAGTGATTTGCTTGGACAGTGGCGGCGGATCAAAGACGATTGCACTAGGCACGACCGGATTCAGCCTGCCACCCCATACCGAAATATCCAACAACAGCACAGCGAACAACACAACAGATTTCCAGACGACCGGCAGTCGGTTGTTGCAAGAGCAGACAACAACAGCTGAAGCGGTCAACAGCAGAGCGATGGGGGCGTGGATATTGGCCATCAACAAACCCTTGTCCGTGACAAGGGGAGCCCCCAGCAACAGCAAAAGAGTGGCGACAAAGACAAGACTAAGGAAGTGGCGTCTAACTGGCCTGTCGTGTGTTTGAGACAGCAGCGACTGCATCCCCAAAGCCCCCAGAACAGCAACTGACAGCATGACCAGGGACAGCCATCGAGCGGGTATTCTCGCCTGATTCAAAAGAGGAACGGCCGCCACAACTCGATATAACGGAGTGCTTGACCCCAGCGACAAAACGAGCCCAACAAGTCCGAGACAGGCGAAAAACACCACTTGAGAGTCTGTTCTTCTGCGTATGAGTCCAGGCAAAAGAACCAGTGGCAGCAAACCACAATATCCACAACTCTCCATGTATGCTGCCGGATCAGGTGAAAGCGACCAAGTACCATCAATGATTGTTCCGAAGCGATTTGGCAGAAGAAAGGTCACCAACTGACGCCACTGAAGGGAGCCGCTGGTAAGAAAAAGATAAGGCAGTCTTCCCACCCGTTCGGTAGCGCTCAGAACATCCAGAAATGGGATGATGTGCAAAGCTGCAAGCATGGCACCTGCCGCAGTTCCGACCAGCATCGCGAGAATACGAGTTGGCAGAAGCCGATTGGACTTTTCCTGACTCAATGCTCTCCAGAGCCAGAATGCAGCGCTCACACAGACACAATAGAGAAGCATCTGAGGCTGGCTTGCTGTCGTGACGAGCCACAGCCCCAACGCCCAGATTAGTGCACCTCGAAAGGGATTTCCACGCGCCGCAATCTCAACTGCCCAGAGCAGCAAAGGCAGGTAGGCATAGCCACAGAGAATGGTGGCATGGTGGAGATGACCAAGACTGAAACCATTCAGCGCATAGATGATGGCTCCAAAAGCTGCAGATTCACGACGAACAGCAAGAGCGCGAAGAAAACAGTAACAGAAAAGACCGGCAAGAAGATAATGCGACACGATGAAGACATTGTAGATTCTTGTTGGCTCGAACAGGGAGAACAAGACTGCGGACAGTGGATAGAGATAGGCGGCATCTCCATGTCCGAGGATTGGGAATCCAAAGAGAAAGTGACGTGCCCATGTCGGGAAGTCGCCCGATGCGATGCTATTGTGGAAAAACTGCTTCAGGGGCAGATGAATTAGACTGGTGTCATACCAGAAGAAAATATACCCTGGTCTTAGCGCATACAGGAAAAACACCAATGCCGCGATTGCGGGGGACAGGAAGTAGAGCAGGTTCTTTCCTTTTTCCTCAGCGGGAGTTGGGGGCACTCGGGACAACCTCTTCCTCGAATCGAGCAATGGCTTTCTCGTTCAACGTCGGAGCGCTACTCGTATAGGCTTCCTCGATAAGGGATTGCTGTGCCTGATAGCGAGCATTCATCTCGCAATGCTTCAATGCCTGTTGCTCGGCTTGTTGCCAGTCCATCGCACTGCGTTCCGAGCGTCTTTCGAGTTGCACAAAGTGAAAACCGCGTTGCGTCTCGAAAACGCTGGAGTACTCTCCAATGCTCAGCGCAGCGAAGGCATCATTCATCACTTGTGGCTGTTCCTTCTCGGACACTGATGTTCTCGGAAGAACCCAGAACCTTCCTTTCAAATTCGCGAATTCCCCGCTGACGTCTTCTACCCTCTCTCCGGCAAGCACTCTCTGGTGCACGGTACTAAACGCTTGCTTCAAACCTTCATTTGCCAGAAACACATCTGCGGGAGACGGATAGTCTTTCTCTTTGAAGGCAGCCACGTAGAACTCCAGATAGTCGTACTCGACTGGAATCTGAAAAAGCTCCGGGTTGTTGTCGAAAAACTCCCTGGCTTGCTGCTGGGTAGGTGGTTCGACCTGCACAGTTTCCAGGCAAGCCATCGCAAGAACCTTGTTTCGACGGAAGTTCGAAACAAATTGGAAAGCCCGATCCTTGTCCCACCCATGCATCCGTGCCCATGTAGCAACTTGGTATTGCCGAGCAACGTACTCGGACTCCGTTTCGATCTGCTTGCGCAGTGAGTCGGAAAGCGGGAACGTAATCTGCGTCGGTATGTGATTCAGTAGAGCGCGGGTAATATTCTGACCGGAGACCATCACAAGAGTACAGTCCCGAGGATCTGATGCACTCTCCAAGGCGTTCCAGTCCAGGACAATTGGATACTCCTCCTTCAGTCGCTCTCCCCAGGCTTGCATCTTCTCGCTGACCAGAGTCCTTCGTATTGAATCTTTGGCATCCTCAAAGGGGATCTTCTTCTCTTCGAGTTTCTCCACCACTTGGAGAAACAGCCAGCCGTGCTTGGTACGCACGATTTCGGACACTTGGCCTACGGGTGTGGAGAATGCCAACGTCTCGATCTCAGGAGCAAACTTGCCTCGAGTACAGGAAACCAGTTTCTGAGTCCCTGACTCGCTAGCGGGATTGATTTCCTGTCGGAGACTGTGGAGAGATTCCCCGTTCAGTGCTCTCTGATGCAGAGATTCGATCTTGGTGCGGGCGGATTGCTCTTCTTCTTTTGAAACAACTCGGACAAAGAGGTCTTGAAACTTCACCGTTTCTTCCTGGTGAAATTCCTCCGAATGCTGCTCGTAGTATTCCTTCAGATCTTCTTCGGAGAAATCATCCTGCTGCAGCAGCTTTCTGACGCAATGGGTGGCAAGTTCCTTATGGTCATGAAATGCCAGTTGTGCCTGCACAGATGAATCCTTGTCCAGACCTGAGTCCATCGCCTTGGCTGCCAGCCACTGCTCTGCCATCATGTCGGCAATGGCTCTTTTGGCACCCCCCTGGGAGTTGTACTCCCAGCGCGGCGTGAGATCCGAGACTCGGAACTCCTGAACGTAGACCCTCAATTCGTCGCGGGACACGAACCGTTCCTGCCACTGTGCAATGTGTTCAGATTCGCTCGGGCGGCATCCGGCAAGACAGATAGAAATGAAAACAACAATAGGGCATATACTGACAAATCCCCTCTTACCTCTGGAAAACATCGGCATCTCCAAACTGCACAGATTTCACTCTCGCAGTGAACGTATCATGCTCCAGAAATCCTTGTCAAAAGGTTCCATTCAGGCCGCTTGGACACTGGAACGTCAGCCCACGAATAGAAAAGAGCGCCGATTTCTCGACGCTCTTCATCAAAGATCTTCGCTCAAAGTGGAATCTCAGTAGAGATACCAGTCTTCGACCGGGCTGCCATCGTCAACAACAATGTTATCAACACGCGAACCAGCCGGATAGGGAAGACCGTTAGCGCCCACGAGACGAACGATGAGGGCTGCCTGATTCGCTGTGTAATCAGTGGCAGTATCCTCTTTGTATCCGATCGTGCCGGAGAACTGCGTTGCCGCTACCCATGTTGTGTTCGACGTCGCGTTATCCAACCTGCTGAAACGGGTGGCATTAGCCAAACAAACGTAAGCACCGTCCTGATAGTAGTCAACATAGTAATCAGTGTAGGAGGTGTTGCTCATACCCTCCGCATCACTGTTCATGAAGTTGACCGTAATCGCAGTACCGTCTGCCGCAGGAGCCAAAGCACTACGTGCGTTGTTGGCATAGGCACCCTGGGAAATGACGATACAATTTCCCGTGACCTCGTTCGGACCCACTG
>JAKQFZ010000227.1 GCA_029558215.1 Candidatus Omnitrophota bacterium | reverse complement strand
ACACTCTCGAGAAGATGACCATCTGTTACCAATATTGGACCTGATAAGGAGGATTCATGTACACCTTTACTCTGCCCAGCGGAATCGAAGCCGAGCTCAAAGAAATGACCGGCCAGGAAGAAGAACTGCTAACCAATCAGCGCCTTCTTCGGAGCGGCGATGCAATCAACCTGGTGATCAAGAATTGCCTGGTTCGCCTTGGCGACGAAACCAGCGTTACTGCGAAACATGTGGAAGACTTGCTGAGCGGCGACCGCCTGTTCTTGCTAGTCAAACTACGCCAGATCTCTTTGGGAGATAGCGTGGACCTGGAGCTGCAATGCACGAA
Source organism: Candidatus Omnitrophota bacterium (assembly GCA_029558215.1). Classification (GTDB taxonomy): domain Bacteria; phylum Hinthialibacterota; class Hinthialibacteria; order JAKQFZ01; family JAKQFZ01; genus JAKQFZ01. Next base: position 937 of record JAKQFZ010000227.1, on the reverse strand, counting down.
TGCTGTCTGCAAGAACCGGAACTACCTCTCCATCGATCTGGAGGGCCTTGAGACCACCAGTTATACCGAAGAGCGTGAGTTCGCCTTCACCCTCCCTGCAAGCAAGCAGGTGGTGAAGTTCACGCACCTGGATGGCAATAAGGAAAAGCGCCTGGCAGCCTTGAAGGAGCCAAACATTTCTTCGGCGATGATGATGCGCATTGTTTCCGTGGACGGGAAATCGCCTTCCAAGAAGATCCTCGCAGACATGTCCATGCGCGATCGTAGTGCCCTGCGGATGGAAATGAGCCGTGTGGATGCAGGAATCGACACCACTGTAGAATGCGACTGTGAGCAGTGCGGAACGAAACTCAAAACTCGCCTGGAGGCAGAGCCTGCTTTTTTGTTCCCCGGAGTACGCTGATCAAGGACGCCTTCTTCCTGGCGTATGGCGGGCTTCACTGGTCGTTCAGTGAGGTCCGCTCTTTGACTCTACGGTCCCGGCAAACCTTTGTGGAAGTGCTGGAGAACCAACTGGCGTATGAACGGGAACAGATAGGAAAGAAGAAATGACCGGAGACCTTGGCCTCGGAATTGTGGTGTCCATGAAGGATGCGTTCACACAGAATGCATCCCGTATCCAGAATGCAATGATGGACCTGGATGCAACGGTTGCGGCATCCAGTGAAAAGATGTCGCGCAACATGGATCGGATCCAGAAAGGCACCATGATGGTCGGGGCTGGTCTTTCTTTGCTCGCGGTCCCCACGGCATTGATTGCATCCACGGCAGCAACGCAGAAAGCTTTGGGAGAAATGGCTTCTCTTGGTGTGAAGGATCTCGGGGCGATCGAAGATGCTGCCGAGTCTTTTTCCAATCAATGGGCAGGAGCAAACAAGGCTGAGTTTGTTGGAGCCACATACGATGTGAAGTCGGCGCTCGCGAATTTGAGTGACGA
>JAKQFZ010001202.1 GCA_029558215.1 Candidatus Omnitrophota bacterium | reverse complement strand
CCCGACCTTGCGATAGAGGCGTATCGAGCGATTCCTTTGGACAGCAGCCTGTTCTCCAGTGCCTCACTGGAACTGGGAAGGTTGCTGATTCGTCTGGAGCGTTGGAACGAAGCAAGCGCGGTTCTTCAACAAGTGGCATGGATTCCCCTTGAGGCAACAGCCACCGTTGGCCAATTGCCACTCCCGTTGCAACGGCAACGAGCCTTGTCTCCGGATGCAGTACAGTCGAGCATCCTGCTCGCACAGGCCTATCTCCATCTGAAGAAGACTTCGGATGCCAGCAATACGCTGGGCGGCTTGCTCAAGAGTTCCTGGCAGTTTTTACCCGAGGACAAAGCGAGGATTCATCTGCTGCTTGGGCATTGTTTTTCGCAGCTGGGCTCGCTTGACAAGGCACAGAAAGAGTACGAGGCCTCCATGGCGGCGCAAGATGAAACCACTCGCCAGAAGGCACGATTCTATCTTGCAGAGATGCTTTTCTGGCATGGCGAGATCAAGCAGGCACAACAGGCCTATCGGGAGATTCTTGAAGGCGACTATTCACGAGAATGTGTCAACGATGTCTTGCGACGACTTGCGCTCTATACGGTGACATCGGAAGACGGTCTGAAAAAATACGCACAGGCGGATTTCTTTGCCTGGCAAGGTCGCTTGGACGATGCCGTCAATGGCTTTCGGGAGATCGCAGCGAAGCATTCCGGTTCTGATCTTTCTGTATGGGCATTGTTGCGCGCTGCAGAGATTCAGCAGGAGTCGGGAAAGGCCGAGGTTGCCAGAGTCGAGTATGAGCGACTGCTCACGATGACGGAAAACGTGACTCTCCTCGGATCCATCCAGATGAAATTGGCGAGCACGGCACAGGAAAGTCAGACCCTCAACAAGAAGATGGAGGAGATCGTCCTGCAAGTTCCCGACTCGATCTTCGCAGACTTGGCACGACTGCGTCTTCAGGAACTGACAACGCCGACAGCCCTTCCAGCAAACTGAGGAAAGAGAAGCATGATGTTCAGAAACCGACTATGTGCTGTGGTTACCGTCCTCTCTGTCATGTGCATCCTGGCGCCCAATGCGCTCACTCAAGAACAGCCAATATCAGCCACTCCGGAACCGGAAAACCTTAGAAGGGATCTGGAGACGTTCCAAAGATCGTTCATCGAGATCAAGAGGCGCTGCATCTATGAACGCTCCGCTCGGGAACTCCTGCAGAGCGCCCTGAAGGGTATGGTGGAAGATCTGAAAGATCCCTACTCATCGTACCTCTCAAATGAAACTGCCAATAAGATGAAGTCTTTGCTTCAAGAGGAGCAGAGCGAGTTGACGGGCATTGGCGTGCAGATGGGATATGAGGATTCCCAGTTGAAGGTGATCGCCCCGATTCAGGATTCTCCCGCCTGGCGCGCTGGAATCCAGGCTGGCGATAGAATCACCCAAGTGGATGGAGTCGTTGTGGAGAACATGGACGACGCCGTTTCTCGAATCACCGGGGAGAAGGGCACTGCCGTGAAGATTACGGTCATCCGTTCGGGACTCAAGGAGCCGATTGAGTTCAACCTTGTGCGAGAGCCGATCACATTGAAGAATGTCAACCGAGAAGTGATCTGTCCTCCCATCGGATATGTGCGACTGGCCTCCTTTTCAAATCGAAGTCGCACCGAGATTATTGAAGCATTGAAGTTCCTGGAAGTTTCCGGTTGCACGGCATTCATCCTGGATCTTCGAAGCAATCCTGGCGGTTTGCTTGAGGCGGCCATTGGGGTCACGGATCTGTTTCTCGAAAAGGGACTCCTTATCACCTACACAGTACCTCGCGATGAAGCGGGCAAGAAAGAGTGGTACGCCAGCGGACAGACTGACTACAGCAGGCAGCCGCTTGTCGTGCTCATCAATCGGGGTTCCGCCAGCGCCTCGGAGATCGTCACAGGAGCGCTGAAGGATCACCATCGCGCCACAGTCATTGGAGAGAAGAGTTTCGGAAAGGGTTCCGTTCAAGAAATCATTGATCTGCCCGATGGTTCCGCCCTGAAACTGACGGTTGCCAAGTATCACACGCCATCTGGAATCTGCATTCACGAGATGGGCATCGAACCGGACATCACCGTGGCAGGCGAGCAGGAATCGTCAGCGGGAACGGAAAAGCCCTCGGATGTTCTGACGTCCTTGCATGAGCGATGGCACTTCGAAGAGCGTATCCTGAAGGGGCTTCAGAGAGATCCAACGCTGCTCGCAGCTGTCAACAAACTCTCACAACAGATCCAGCCGTAACCCGTATGAGGCAATCGCATGATGCAACGCACACAAAGAGTCGTCTTGATCAACGCCAACCGGATGAAGCCACCAATCGCTCCAATCGGTTTGGACTACGTTGGTTCGGCGCTCCAGGCTCAGGGATTCGATGTGGTTCTGGCGGATCTGACCTTTGCCACAGACATTGAAGGGGAACTTGACGCCGTTTTCGAGCGCGAGCCCCTTGCCGTCGGGATCTCGGTACGTAACATTGACGACTCTTACCTGGCGAGTTCTGCGTTTTTCCTCGATGAGGTCAGAGATCTGGTCACTCAGATCAGAGCACGGACACAGTCACCCATAGTCTTTGGAGGCGTTGGCTTCTCTATTTCGCCACAGGAGGCGCTTGAGTTCTGCCAGGGAGACTTCGCCATCAGAGGCGATGGCGAACTGGCGCTGCCGATGTTGCTGCATCGTATTCGCGACGGGGGTGAACCTTCAGACGTGCCTGGTTTGCTTTCCCGTACCGATGGAAGGGTGCATGTGGGAACCTCTCCCGCTTTTTTCGATCTGGATTCAGTGTTTCTCTCATCACGGTCTTTGGTGGACAACGGACGCTACTTTCGTGAG
>JAKQFZ010001201.1 GCA_029558215.1 Candidatus Omnitrophota bacterium | reverse complement strand
GGCTACCTCCGCCTTGCAAGGGCGGCGCTCTCCCAGATGAGCTACGTCCCCAACTGCTTTACCGAAACGCTACAATAACACCCCGTGGGAGAACGTCAAGGACTTTCATCATTGCGGAGTATCAGCTCAGTTACACAGGGTATGGTTGTCATTCTGAATGCAGCGACGCTCTGGGAGCGGAATGAAGAATCTCTCTTCACTGCAGAATCAAGAGAGTGATCTCTCACTCCTTCGCCAAGCCTCAGTCGTTCGGAATGACAGTCTCCGCCCTTGTGTAACTGAGCCAGTACGTTGCGGAAGCCTTTGGGCTTAACATTCCGAACGCAACCGTGTAAGATTCTCAGACTTTGAAAACAGGGGCTGTTCAATAACACACAGCCTTGGAAGGAGTCTTTGATGACTGATTCAAACCGCTGGCTGGAACTTGCGGTTCGAGCGGCGCGCGAGGCCGGTCCCATTCTCAAGAGAAAATTCAGGACGAAAATCCACAAGGAACTCAAGAGTGAAAAGAACCTTGTCACCGAAGCAGACAAAGCCTCAGAAGAGTGTCTTGTCAAGATTCTGAGAGAAGGATGTCCCGACTGCACGATCCTCACCGAGGAAAGCCCTGAGATGAAGGGTGCTTCAGGCATGAAGTGGATCATTGATCCCCTGGATGGTACAACGAATTTTGCCCATGGGCTTGCCACTTTCTCGATCTCCATCGGGCTTGAAATGGAAGGGCAGATCGTGGTCGGTGCAGTCTACGATCCCATTCACGATGACATGTACACCGCCTGCAAAGGGGAAGGAGCATTTCTGAACGGCTGTCCGATCCATGTTTCGGAAACGGAACTCCTGGGGGATTCTCTTCTGGTCACCGGAATTCCTTACAGTGTCTTGACTCTGGAAGAGAACAATCTGGACTTGTTTGCGGCGTTCTGTTTCGAAGGTCAGTCGGTCAGACGGTTGGGTTCTGCAGCGTTGGATTTCTGCAATGTGGCCGCAGGTTTCCTGGACGGCTTCTGGGAACTGGGGCTTCAGCCGTGGGACATGGCGGCAGGATCGCTCATCGTTCAGGAAGCAGGTGGAACCGTGACCGATACCACCGGAGCACCGATTGATATCTATGCAAAACGTCAGGTTGCGTCCAACGGCAGGATTCACCACCAGATGCTCAATGTCATCCGGGAAACACAGGAAGACAAAGACTGAGAGGGGAACGAGAAGTACTCTCTCACACGAACTGTTTTCCGAAAAAGACTGCACCCTCGAAGACGTTTACAGTCCTTCGACGTCGTGCGATTCCGCTCCGATGAAGTCCTCTCCCGAAAGACCTGGGCCGTGACTCGTACACGACTCTGTCGGCTGGGTTCCGGCGATGAACGGATGCTTCTCGGTACTGGAACAAGAGGGTGTGGCAAGTCTCCCACTGAATCGGCAGATATTTGCCCACACCATGCCACTCGGTTCTCGGAAATCGAGACTCTTCGGCTCCGGCGGATTCCTGGGATCTATCTCTTCGGCACAGAAAGGAAGCGCCTTTTCCATGAATGCTTTCCAGATCGGCAGCGCACAGAATGATCCCGTCATCTGATAGCCCAGAGAGCGCTTCTGATCGAATCCGACATAGACGGCCACGGCCAAGTGCGGAGAATATCCCGTGAACCAGGCGTCCATGCAGTTGTTCGTAGTGCCCGTCTTGCCGGCGATTGGATAGGGGATATCACCCGCCTTCTGACCGGTGCCGTAACGGATTACCCCTTTCAGGATGTTGGTGACCTGAAAGGCGATCTCTGGCCTTAGAGCCGGAAACGCATAGGGGCGACTTTCATAGACCACCTTGCCACCGCGATCTGTGATTCGTCGAATGAAAATCGGGCGAACTCTCCGGCCTTCATTGGCAAGTGCGCCGTATGCCACTGCCATCTCCAGCGGACTGACATCGGACGTTCCCAGACTCAGACTCAGATCATTGCTCAGGGGTGAGACAAAACCAAGGCGCTGTGCCATCTCCTGAACTCTGCCGATGCCGATAGCGGTCAACAGCCTTACCGTGGCACAGTTCTGTGAAAGTTCCAATGCGGTGCTCAGAGGAATCAGACTGTAGTATCGGTCATGGTAGTTTTTGGGAGACCAACTCTGCCTTCCGTAGTTAAACGTGATTCGCTCATCACTGAGAAGTGTGGCTGGAGAGTATCCTTCATTGAGCGCAGTGGCGTAGATGATAGGCTTGAATCCCGATCCAGGTTGTCGCAATGCCTGAATGGCGCGGATGAATTGCCCCCCCTGTTTGGGATCTTTGTCGAAATAATCGTAGCCACCGACCATGGCACGGACTTCCCCTGTGGCGGGCTCTATGGCAACCAAGGCGGCTTGCACATGCGGCTCCCAGACGTACTCAAAAGACCACCGGTCGGCTTCTTTGGTTGCAGCCTTTACTCGAAAGTAGTATTCCGGCTTGAGCACATCAAAATCGTCCAGCCAGATCTCATCAAGATTAAGACTGATCTCATGCTGCTTTGTGGACACCGAGGGAAGATCAAAGCGCACCTGATTGCCACTGACCGACTTGATTCGTGCGTCGTAGATTTCACCTGTTTTGAGTGATTGGCCGCTCTTGTAAGGATAGTTCGGATCACCCCAACCGTATCGGTATTTCCGACGATGCTGCTCCAAGGTGACAATCCCCTTGCGAACCGCTTCTTCGGCTGCCTGTTGCAGAGCAGGTTCCAGTGTGGTTTCGATGGTCAGACCACCGAGTTTGTACTCCTTGGGGTCAACGATCGGCTCCGAGTACCCGATCGGGCGCTCGACGCCCTGAAGCAACCGTTGAACATACATCACAAAATAGGGGTGGTAGACCTGCTGCTGGGCGCGTGTCCGCTCCCCCGCCTGTACCGCAATAGGTTCAGCGATTGCTTCGTCGTAGACTTCCTGGGTAATGAACTTCTCATCCAGCATACGACGCAGCACAAGATTTCTTCTGCTTCGAGACGCTTCGGTATTCATCACCGGTGAGTATTCTTCTGGAGCCTTGAGCAGTCCGACAATCGAGGCGCATTCCGACAGGGTGAGCTCCGTCAGAGCCTTGTGGTAGTAGAATTCGGCGGCAGCCTTGACCCCGTATGTTCCGCGACCAAGATAGACCTGATTCAGGTACATCTCCAGAATTTCCTGTTTTGTGTAGTGCTTCTCGATGCGCAGAGCCAGCAGTGCTTCCTTGACCTTGCGTTCTATCGTCTTGCGCCGATCTTGAAACAGGTTGCGCGCCAGCTGCTGTGTGATGGTGCTTCCACCCTGTGCGAGTCGTCCCATCTTGATATCCGCAACCAATGCGCCGAAGATTCGGATCACATCCACGCCAGGATGCTCAAAATAGCGGACATCCTCGATGGCAAGCAACGCGTTCTTAAGGTGCTGGGGAATCTCTTCGAGTGCGACCAGATCTCTCTTCTCATCGAACAGTTCGGCCACCTTGGTTTCCCCATCGCCAGCGTAGATTCTATTGACCAGTTGCGGACGGTACTTGTCCAGCGCCGTCAAGGGGGGAAGCCCCCGCAGAAATACGTTGAGCACTCCAAAACCGGCACCAAAAAAACCAAACAAAAAGATTAGGCCAACAATGAAGCACCCACGAAGACATCCACCGGTGTCTTCATTGCCACCACTCTTGGGCTTGGAAGGTCTTGGAGCGGCAGGCTTGGGAACAGGTGTCTTTCTTGGCAGGGTCTCTTCTTTTTTCGTTCTCCGATACATGAGAGCTCTCTCTGGATACGTTCGAACAATTGCAGATCATACAGCACAATCACACAGACTTTCAAACGGCTTCGGTATTGGCTCGGTTCTGTGGAGTGGAGGCTGTCTTCCAGAACACTGCGGCTTCGCTCCTGGCGACACTCCGGAAAAAGAGTGTCCTCTCCCGAGCAAGCCTCCAAGGAGATGGGCATAGTCCAAGCGCCCGCAGGCGCTAACCCGCTCAGCATGCAGTTGACGAGGTCAATGACTCTTGTTAGGTTCTTGCGAGTGAATCACCGCGTCGTAACGCGGATGCTCGGAAAAGAAACCGACCCCCCATTACCTCTCCTTGGAAAGGAGGGAAGTTCGAGGTCTTGCCCTTTCCGATAGGGAGTTGGAGAGAGTCGCAGTTTCCCAGGAGCCGACGGAGGACTCCGAACCATGAATCGAGAATCCCCTTCGACTGTCTGGACGTTGCCGAATCTGGTGACGTTGGCGAGAATTCTGCTTGTCCCCTTCTTCTTTGGACTCACAGTGTATCACTATCGGGCTTTGCAGACGGGGGAGAATCATCAAACGGTCTACCAAGCAGGCGCTGTGGTGGTATTCATTTTCATCCTCATCAGTGATGGGCTTGATGGATATCTTGCGCGTCGCAACAACCGATGCACCCCTCTTGGCTCTCTCTTGGATCCGGTGGCGGACAAACTTTTCGTCATCAGTTCATTTGCGCTTCTGGTGGCCTTCAAAGCAATTCCGATTTGGCTGGCAGTTCTGGTCATCAGCAAGGATGTCGTTTTGTGTCTGGGCTGGCTGCTGCTTCAGGTTCTGCACTATGACAGCAGCATTCGACCCTCAAGAGCAGGCAAGGCGACATTGCTTCTCTTGTTCCTGGTGGTGTTGGAATCGCTCTTGCGCAGTCCGACGATTTTTAGGAAGATTCTCTGGTCTGTCACAGGAATACTGACGCTCATCAGTGCGTTCGGATATTTTAAGGAAGGACTCCGAAGAAGCACTGAAAAGCCACGTGACCATTCAGGAGGCACTACTTTATGAACAAAGCGAAAGTGGAACGGCAAACCAATCTTGCCATGTACCTAACCGGTGGGCGTCTGTTGTTCAGCCCCATGTTTGCCTATCTGTTCTTTCTCCCTTCGTTTGGAGCACGGGTGCTGACGTTTGTGCTGCTGATCATATCCGAAGTGTCCGACCTTTTCGACGGCTACATTGCCCGCAAAAGGAATGAAGTCACCGATCTGGGCAAGGTTCTCGATCCTCTTGCCGACAGCGTCATGCACATGACCATCTTCCTGTGTCTGACGTGGGATCATCTGATCCCGCTGCCGATGATCCTGGTGATCATCTATCGGGAATCCATTGTGGCCACACTCAGAACGGTATGCGCTTTTCGGTCGGTGGTCATCAGCGCCCGAGCCAGCGGCAAAGCAAAGACCGCCTGCATGGCCACAGGGATCATCATCGTCATGTTTCTGCGGATTCTAGAGAGCCTGCAGCTGCATCTTCCGTACAACGCAGTCTATTTGACCATCTTCTCGATTATTACGGCGGTCACTTTCTGGTCGGCCATAGATTATGTCTGGGCGAATGCCAAACATATCCGGGTAACATGAAAACTCTTCTGTATCCCCGACTGACAGCACCGCTCCTGGTCTCGCTATCAGAGCAGGATTGTCGAGGCTCTGAAGACAACCAGGGGGTGAATATCCGGTGCAAGAAGACTCAGACAGATCCAACGCCTGTCTGCTCGATCTGCAGGCCGGAGATTTCGCTTCCATTGCATCTGAAATCCAGCGGATCGGACATGTCCGGAGAGTTGTCTCTTTCGACGGGTGCCGATTCCCTGCGAGAGACAGGAGCCACTCCTGGCATCTATGATCTGAAGATGCAGATCGGCAACTGCACTTTTGTGGAGCCGCATGCGGTACGTCTCTTCAATCAGATTCCGGCAGAGTATACGTTCTGTCTGCTGACGGATTTCCACCTCTACCCACCGTACACCTCGTTTCCTTTTGGATTGAGTGTTGCCCACGTCAGGAAGTGTCTCGCACAGGCGATGCAGCTCAGGCCGGAGTTTCTGCTGTTTTGCGGTGATGTTTCGTCGCTCATCTTCTTCTATCCGTGGTCTGTTGCTGCGATGCGTCGCCTGCTGATAGAGGAAGTCTCTTGTCCAGTCTTCTTCGTCCCTGGCAATCATGATGGATATCTCTTTCGGCTTGCTGGTCTGACGTGGTGGGATGGTTGGGTCTACTGGCAACAACACCTTGGCCCCTTGTATCAATCCTTCGACTTCGGCCAGGATCATTTCATCGGACTGAATACTTTCGACTGGCAGCCAGCCAGAAGGAATATCTTCAGCCGTGCCGAGTTTCTGACCTTTCGATTTCGACTTGGAGCCTTCATCAGTGATGAGCAGATACGCTGGCTTGAAAGGGATATCTCTGAAGCCAGGAAGCGGGAGCAGCGCATCTTCTTCTTTCTCCATCACAGCCCGCTGCATTCGCAGTTTTTCCGACCCAACGGCCAAACGCTCAAAGGAACATGGGAAGGCACTAACAGGGAACGAGTCCTTGAACTCATCTGCGAGTCGCACGCAGTCGCTGTCTTCTGCGGGCATCAACACTACACAGCAATGGAGACTTGGGAAGGTATTCCCTTCTTCCTAACAGCGAGTTCGGCCAGCTACAATGAACCGGGTTTCGACTACGCGTTCAAGAAGATAACCATCCGCAACGGTGTGCTTGCCTCAGTCGAGACAATTCCCTTCCAAATCTGAGGCCGTCCTGTGGAACGGTTACCTTCCCATTTGGGTTCGGAGTTTTTCGGGAAGTGCGACGCCTCGTTTTTGCGCTTCTTCCGCAGCTTCGCGAGCATCCTGAATCTTGGGCGGTGAGTGGCTCAGGAGCACTTCACACAGTTCAGCGTATGCGAACCCTACGTTCGGATTCGCTTGGAGAAAGCGTCGAAGTGATTCTTCCGCGCTGGAAAAATCCAGTTTCTGCCGATAGGCAACGCTCATGAAGTAATGAGGCTCCGAGTCTTCGGGATTCAGTGCGAGCAGTTTCTGCGATATCAACAACGCCTCGTCCGACTTGTCTTGGTAGAGGAGTGCCTTGTTCAGTTGCACCCAGGCGTCGTGATTGGTTTCATCGGCGGCAACTGCTTGACGCAAATAGGTTTCAGCCTGACCATTGTGCTTTTCGCGCAATGCCACCACACCCAAATTGAACAGTGCTGATGAGAAGTCCGGCTGAATGGACACCGCACGACTGAGGAAATTCTGAGCTTCCTTATACTTTCCCGCGGCGGAGTAACTTGCACCAAGATTGTTCAAATACTCGGGCTTGTTGGGCACGATTCGAACAGCACGCTGACCGAACTCGATAGCCCTCTTGTAGTCTTCAGCCATCTTGTAGGCCAAACCCATCTGATCAAGAAGCCCCGGCTCATCCGGAAAATGCCTGAGCCCTTCGGTGCATACTTCGATCGCTTTCTGACTCAAACCGGCTTTGTTGCAGGTGACTGCTTGGGCGTACCAGAATGAATTGTCCGAGGGATTTGACCTGAGCAGACGTTCGAAAACGCTCATCGCCTCTTCAAAGCGAGCCTGTTCTCGAAGCACCTCTCCCAGGAGCATTTGCGCCTGCGGCATGTCGGGATAGACAGTCAGGAGACTCCGCAGAATCTCCTCTGCAACGGAGTACCGTCCCGCCCGATTTTCCTTTCCTGCCTCTGTGTAGAGTAGATAGTGCTGGAGTGCCTCTTTGGGATCAGGCAGCGACATCAGATCCAGGTCGGTTGCAGTAAGAGCGCCTCCCACGTAGCCCAGCGATGCCAGTTTCTGTCGATCCTCGGCTGAGAGATCTCGCTGTGAATCGGTCTGCTGAAGGTCAACGAACAGATTGCCAAGACGCCTTTTTAAGTCCTCTGCGCGTTCCCTTTCCTCGTCGTACCGGTTGACCAGTTCCTGGGGATCCTCCTGAACAGCATAGAGCTCAGGTCTTGGGGCGTGGATGTACTTATGGGTGTTGTTGCGCAGTCCGGACAAGGGTGCCCAGCCAAACACCAGAGGGTAGATCGTCTCAAAATAGACAAAGCGATCCGGTGCATCCGATTTCTTCTCACTCAATAGATCGAGTGCGCTTGGTGTTTGTGGTGCAGTGAAATCCAGATGCCCGAGCACTGTGGGAAACACATCCACGAGCGAGACGACATCCGAACGGCGCTCTCCCGCTCGAACACCACCGGCAAGCCGAATAACCAAGGGAACATGCAACGTGCTGTCGTAGGCAAAATAGGCATGGGTCTTCTCGCCGTGTTCTCCCAAAGCCTCACCATGGTCACCGGAGAAGACAACAAGCGTTCGACTCAGATCAACCTCTTGGAGCAGCCGTCCCAACTGCTCATCGGCAAACGCAATCTCTCCAGAGTAGGGATCGTTCGGAAAGCGATTTGCCCACTGTGCAGGCGGCATATAGGCCTGATGGGGATCGAACAGATGCACCCAGAGAAAGAAAGGGCGCGAGCGCTGCTGTCCCAACCACCGAAGAACCTGATCGGTGGTTTGATCGGCGGTGCGCTCCTCAATCAGAACCACGGCGGATGAGTCGCGCACCGTGTCATCATAGACCTGAAAGCCCTGGTTGAGACCGAACTGCGAATGCAGCACATAGGCACTCACAAACGCGGCGGTCTCATAACCCTTGTCATAAAGCACTTCTGCCAGTGTGGTGACGCTCTGGGGTACAAAATAGCTGCCGTTGTTTCGAATCGCGTGTTCGTGTGGGTAAAGCCCTGTCATGATGGATACATGAGCCGGCAGCGTGATCGGAACAGGAGTGAAACATTTCTCAAAAACGACACCGGACGCTGCCAGCGCGTCTACGTTTGGAGTGTGCGCTGTTGGACTTCCGTAGCAGCCAAAGTGATCGGCTCGTACGGTATCAAACGTAACGACCAGCACGTTTGGCGATTGGGGAATCGGTCTGGTTCGACAACCAGTCCAGAGTGCGCTGACCAAAAGAGTGGCAAGGCCTGCCAATAGACAAACAGATCGTGAGGTTTTCATCTTATCCCTGTTGCCCTCAGCCCAACCCTCTGATGAGAGAGGGAACCAAAAGTCGGCCCGTCTGTTGTGATGCTCCAAGAAGAAGTCGAGTTCAAAGCGACAACCTGCTCAGAGTTCAAACTCCGGTTTGGTTTTGTCAACCACTTGAAAGGAGGCAACAGAAGAGGTCGGGCTCTGAACTGAGACTTTTCCCAGCTTTGCCTCTCTTGACACACACCGTATCACAGAGGCTTACTTGTTCTGGCCGGGAAGAAGTTGGAGAATGGTTTCCTTCAATTCAGTAAGGTTGGATGATTTGACGATGTATGCCTCGGCTCCCCAGACATGGAAATCCTGCTTGTAACCTGGATAGGCTGAGCAGACGACGATCGGGATCCTCAGATTCCTTTCACGAATCTTCCCAAGCAGTTCCACACCATCCATCTTGGGCATGCGCATATCAAGCGTGATGAGATCAAAAGTTTGTTCACCAAGGAGTCGTAGCGCGTCTTCTCCATCCTCCGCAGTCATGACCTGATGTCCGTCATCTTCCAGCTCCACCTTATAGAGCTCGCGGATGTTTTCCTCGTCGTCCACGACAAGCAATCGTGCCATGACCCAAATCCCTCCTCTACCGCCTTCATGCCTCCAAGACCGCCGTTCGCACAGCCTGCACTACAGCATCTAGCTGCGCTTCCGTCATGGACGGAAACAGCGGCAAGGTCACTTCACGGGAAGCATACTCTTCTGTGATTGGAAGGGCAACCCGTTTTCCTGCTTTCCGCAGCCTTTTGTGGTAACTCATTTGATGGACTGCCCGATAGTGGATGCTTGTCTGAATCCCCTGCTGTGCCAGGCGTTCACGAAACCTGTCTCGTGAAATCCCTGAACTCAGGACAATCGGAAACAAGTGATGCACCGACCCGGAACTGTCCGCACTGTAGGGAATCTCAATCTGTGGTAGTTCACCAAGCCTCTCGCGGTATTGACTGTCCAGTCGGGCTCGGGCCTGGTTGGCTTGCGGGAGTTTTCTTAGCTGGACTCTTCCCAACGCTGCGGTGATCTCGGTCATGCGGTAGTTGTATCCCAGCCTCTCCACGTCGTAGTCTGCCGTCCGGCCTGAATGGCGCTCCCAACTCGTTGACGTCATCCCATGAGAACGGGAAGAACGCACCAGATCGGCAATTACTGCGTCGTTGGTGGTGATCATTCCCCCTTCACCTGTGGACAGGTTCTTGTTGGCATAGAAGCTGAAAGCCGCTCCGGCGCTCAGAGAACCGATCGCCTCACCCTTCACTCGGGCACCTGGCGCATGTGCTGCATCCTCAAGCAACGCCAACCCATGACGCTCGGCAACGCTCTTGTATTCCGCCATCGGAGCGGGATGTCCCCCGTAATGCATGACCATGATCGCGCGGGTTCGAGGGGTGACTGCCGCCTCAACAGATTTGGGATCCAGATGGGGTTCCTTCACTCCTGCAATATCCACAAAAACGGGCTTGGCTCCCACGTAAAGCACCGCATTCACTGTTGCAACAAAAGTCATGGATGGTACGATCACTTCATCGCCCGAACCCAGTCCGAGCGCCTGTACCAGCAGATGAAGCCCCGCCGTGCAGGAACTGACAGCAACCGCGTGTTTCGCTCCAATGAAGGTCGAGAATTCCTTCTCAAATGCGGCGGTCTGCTCGCCACACGTCAACCATCGGCCGCGCAGCACCGAAGCCACTGCCGAGATTTCCTCTTCATCGTAGTTCAGATCGAACAGAGGAACAACCCAACGGTTGTCTTGATTCATTGTGCCTCTCCAATTTCGCAGCCCAAGGCACGCGGTCTACAGCCAGTAAGTCTCTCCCCGAACCACTTCGGGGTGTTCCGAGAACCAGTCTATCGTTTGTCGAAGTCCTTCATCCAAAGAGACCTTCGACTTCCATTCGAGAAGATCCCAGGCTTGTGTGGCATCTGCACAAAGTCTTCGGACTTCGCTCTGCGCGGGTCTCATGCGTTGAGCGTCCCGCTCAATCACAACCTCTTTGCACATCAGCGCACCGATTTTGTTGGCGAGAAACTCAATGGAACTGTCTTTCCCCGTTCCCAGGTTGATCGTCTGACCGATGGCACGATCGCTCAGCACCGCGGCGATCATCCCTTCAGCGATGTCGGTACAATAATTGAAATCCCGCGTCGGTGTTGGATCTCCCAACTGCAGGGAGTTGCCTTTCAACAGTTGACAGATGATGGTCGGTACCACGGCTCGGCAGGACTGGCGCGGTCCATAGGCATTGAAAGGACGCACAACCGTGACA
>JAKQFZ010001198.1 GCA_029558215.1 Candidatus Omnitrophota bacterium | reverse complement strand
AAGTTATCCACGCGCGCGGCGTAAACAATTTGACTAACAGACATACAGACCCTTTCCTAACTACCCGTCTAGATCAGACGAATGCAGCCTTGATGAACTTGGTGTCGTCAATCATCTTCGCTGCGAAGTAACCGCGGAAAGCAATCTGACGTGACAAGGTGGAAGGCTGTTCAAGGCTGACTGCGCCCTTCATCTGCTCCCAGCATTCGAAGCCTGTTGGGTCTCCGATAATCATGGTGCCTGATGGAAGGTTGCGGTCTACGACAACCTGAAGACCGAAGGCGTTGCCTGCAGAGTCTCCCGGTGCGAGCTGACCAAGTGCGTTCATTGGCCCAATGTTCGGGAACAACGGACGACCCGTGTCATCGCTCAAATTTCCAAGAGAGGCCCAGCGGTTTGGAGCAAGGAAAAGCGTGGAAGGCAAGTTGCCGTTAGAACCCGTGAGGATGTCTGATGCAGCTTGGTAAACCCAAGCAACCCAAACTTCAGGCTTTGCAATGTCTGCAGCTGTGAAGTTGTTGGTGTTGGTGGTGCCTGCT
This sequence comes from Candidatus Omnitrophota bacterium, assembly GCA_029558215.1. Taxonomy (GTDB): domain Bacteria; phylum Hinthialibacterota; class Hinthialibacteria; order JAKQFZ01; family JAKQFZ01; genus JAKQFZ01. The sequence continues at coordinate 558 of JAKQFZ010001198.1, read as the reverse complement.
TCAAGAGCGTCAGCTGCCACGTTGTCCACGGTATTTGCGTATACGCGACCCATGTCATCGAGCATGGCGTTGAGAACCTCTGGCTGTGTCCAGTCAAGTGAGGCTTCGGAAACTTCAACGTATCCGCCGTAGATGCCCTTGGTGATCTGCACGTCATTGACAACGAAGGTGCCAGCCTGAATGGTTGTGTTCTCTGTTGCCACCGCCATAGAGGTGTTAGTTCCGACTACAGGGCGAATGAAAACCTTGCCACCTTGGGGAAGCTGACGAACGCCAACAGCATCAATGACCGGGCGCAAACCTCGGAAATTATTGTAGATGGGAGTCACGATTGGAAGGGGCAGGATGCCATCCAAATCAGAGGTAACGACATTTGGCGCAGCGGCGCGTAAACGTGCGTTGAACTCTGCAGCGATTGAGCCACCCTGCATCTGTGCAGAGAGCCATTCGCCAGCTGATGGCATTGTGAACTCGCGCTTTGCCTGAGCAAAGATTGGAGCGGTTGGAACGATTTCAGCCGAAGCCTCAACCGTTGGGGTTACTTCAGACATGGTTTCC
>JAKQFZ010001197.1 GCA_029558215.1 Candidatus Omnitrophota bacterium | reverse complement strand
GTTTGTCTGCAGATACCCCCGCCGCAATTCTTCTACTCCAAACTGGTCAAGCCGAGACAGTGTTTTAAACCCGGGCGCCCCGAATATCGCATGGCGGATGTATGCTGCGATATCTGTGATTGTGCCTCCGGCGAGGTACCTAAATATGCTTGGGGTTCTGGTCCCAGCGGGGACAATTGTTCCTGCTGCAGTTACCGGATCAATTACCTCATAGGGGAACGCCGTGAGAGAGAAGTCTTTCAGAGCAGGGTGTTCCCGGGACATCACTCCTTTCTTTGGCAGTGCACGCCGGACGTCTGGAGAAACTTTTGGAGAGGATAAAAAGTCTCTGATGTTTGCAGCCATCGGGATAAGCGGTTCACCCGGGTGCTGTTCTCCAACTGGCACGAACCCCATCTTCAGATACGATGCAACCGTGTCCTTGAATGGCAGGGCTTTCAGTTCTATGTGGGTGAGCAGATCTCCAACCGGCCCCTTCAGTGCCTTTGCAAGAGCCATACCGATAAGTGTTGGCCCAAGTCCTTTCCCTCGCTCAAGTGCAGCGAGTTCGCCAACATACATGTTCCATCCGGATCCCCGGTCAGCACCCCGGATCGGAAGAACGCTGTCGGTTAATGTTGGACGGTTGAACGATCCGATTGCCCCTGCGATGTTACTGAAGGTGTCGTAGGCAATCACCTTGTCCATTGGTTGCAGGAGAAGATCTTTTGCAAGTGAGACAGATCTGTCAGCCACGAGGGAGTTGAGATATATAGACTCGGACTTGTACTTCCTGCTGAGCGATGCGGCTTTCAACGCAGCGTCTGCTTCATAGGCGAATTCAAACGTCCCCCCTGCAAGTTTTCGAGGGTTAATCACCCATTCGCCGGGGGTAAGGAGTGCTGGAACGCTGTCTGAAGTGCCGGTGCCGGGAACTATACCGCCTTTGTTCAGCCCGATGAACTTGTCAATGAACGGTTTCCTGACATCGCCTTCAAGCGTCAACCATTTCTGCCAGTTGTATTCACTCGTCTCACCAAGCACTTCTCCTAGCAGCGGGGCGAGTTCCTGATTGAGAGCATTACCTATGATCTCGGCGATTGCTTTCTGCGGTGCTTCATCCTCAATGCTTTTCGGCACGGACTTGACGTCCTGCATATACTTCTGCCGGATCAGCCCGTTCTTGATCTCAAGCAGCGTGGTGTTGATAGTATCTAATTTTCCAGC
>JAKQFZ010001194.1 GCA_029558215.1 Candidatus Omnitrophota bacterium | reverse complement strand
ATTCCACGATGCGGTAATATCGGAGAAGGTTCCCGTTCTTGGTTCGATGCGGTAGAGGAGTGAACCATCGGAGGCGTGGTATCGGAACAAAAACTCTCCATCCTCTTCGGAGAGCGTTGTCTCAAAACTTTTGATGAGGTTGTCAGGACGAATCGTCTGTGGCCTGACAGGGAAGGGAAGTCTGCCTTGTCCGGTGTTTGTCCCTGGATCCTGATGCCGAAAGAGTCTGATGCCTCTCCTCGGCCTGGGATCGAACGTAAGGGGAGCGAACTGCTCCAAGAAGACTGCAAGGTTGTCGAAGAACAGAGTGCGCTCCTGTCTATTGGTGCAGTTGCGGATACTCAAAGCCTTGAAGGCAGAAGCAGTCTTCACACTCTCGATCTGCTCGGGGCTGAGGCGTCTGTGAAGAACAAACCACTCTCTCCACCGCACACGTTCGAGAGGGACTCGAAACTCTTTTCCCTTCTCATCTTCAAAGATCGCTATCACGTCAACTTGGGGAGTATCCGGTGTGGGTGCCCATTCCCAGTTGTTGCCATATACCCAGAGGGTGAGGGCATCCCAGGCACCGTGGATCGGAACTTTGGAAGGTGGACGAATCAAAACTTCAGGATCGTCACCGGTTGCGCAGTAGGTGAGCTTCGCAACGTACGTTCCCCATATCTGTTGCTCGCGGGTGCGGACAAGTTCTGCAGAAGCATCTCGAGTCTCGATGTGCCAGCCTGCAAGATCTTCGAAGTCTACGAGTGGTTGATGGGCATCCTCACGGCGATTTGCCCATTCCATCTCATACGGGCGTTCACCGATGTCTTTGCTCTGATTCAGGCACACCAAAGTCAACATGGAAACGGCGAGAGTCGGTACCATTTCACCTTACCTCCTAGAGCAGTGATGGCGCAACAACAAAGAGACCATCATTACTGCAACCTCCATCAAAGACCGCCAGGATCATTGGATCTCATTTCCCAGATATGATACACCTGAGAGCCTTCGCTAAAGACTTGTGCTTGTTGGTACATCCTGGAAAACCAGTTCTGGTTAGTGAGAAGAGGGAAGAGATAATCGTACTCTCCCAAAACAATGTACTCAGGGCGAAAGTCCAAAACGACCTTCTCAGGAATCCCGTTCTTGTGATACGGGATCACCTTGGGCGAGACCAGACCCATCCAGTCCAGAATGTGGCGTTCTGAATAGTATCCGATGTATCCGATATCACCTACCAGGATTGTGTCTTTTGGCTGAGATTTATCTTTGAGCCAAAGTCCGATTTGTTTGTGAACTTGTGTCATCTCGGCTTGTATCTCTTGGTGCAATTTCCAACTGTGTATCAGGCGGAACGACTGAAGTAGAACGAGGAAGAGGAGTGTGGCCGCAAACAACGTTTTAGGATGTTGTCTGACACGAGAGGCAAACCTATCACACAGATCAACGACTCCCCAAGCCCCCAATGCCACATAGCCAGGGAAGACCGGACAGTAGTACCATGCAAACATGCAACCTTCTGACAGCAGCAGCGAACACAAGTGCAGTAGAGACCAGAAACCCAGGAGGAAGAGGGATGTCTTCTTCGTCCGAAAAATCCGAATGTATCCCCATATCACCAGGAGCGAAAAACCAAACTTATCCGGCTTTCCGAAGAACACTCCAAGCTTTTCGACCAAAGGCGTAACCTCAGAAGTTCCTTTATAGACTAGAAACTTGGCGACCAGGGAATTGGGAAGCAGCATACCGTAGTAGGCAAGAGAAAAGGCGAGCCATGGGGTGACAACCGAACAAGCGGAAGCAATCAGTTCTATCGGAAAGCGTCTCTCCTTCATTCCATAGTGGCAGCACAGCACGAAACCAAGAAGTCCCGCGTCGAACCGTGTCAGAATGGAGAGCCCAAGAAAGATACCTGTCGGAACCATCTTGTTCTGTCTGTACATGTCAATGGTTAGTAGGGCCAGCAAGAGCGCCGTCCCAGTCTCCATCCCTGAGGCAGACCATACGACGAGGTAGGGAGAGAGCGCGCCAAGTAGTCCAGCCAGCAGTGCGGTTTCCTCTCCTACCTCACAACGAAGAATCCTGTAGAGCAAAACGCAGGCAAGCGATCCAGCGACTATCCCCAGGAGTTTCCCCCACAGGATGAAATCCAGGCCTCCCAAGCCCAATGCGGCCAAGGCCATCGGATACAAGGGGCTGCTGGCTCCCAGGACAAATTCTCCGGAGTTATAGACAAGTCCGTTTCCCGAAAGAAAATTGGCGACGTGACG
>JAKQFZ010001190.1 GCA_029558215.1 Candidatus Omnitrophota bacterium | reverse complement strand
GAGTCTCTTCGATGCGCTGCAAAGCTCTATGCCAATCTTGTTAACCCAAGAGTCACAGCTTAAGTACCCGATGAGGAACTCCAAGAAGAACTTCTTGTCGTTCTGCAAGATGGTAACGGGGATTCGTTTCCCTGCGGCCTTTGACATGCTTAGATCGCATGCACTACGGAGAAACCTCTTGATGTAGCTACTGCTGAAGATCACGGAGGATGTACGTGCCGACCCTACGTTTCTTACTCTATGATGGACCGAAGGAAAGCACTTCTTGAGACACCGCACGTAGTCGTCAAGAATTCCTTCATCATTGGAGTAAAAGCCAACGTTGTTGAGAGTATTGAGAGATCCATTAGCCACCAAGTAGCCTAAGAATCGTGCCAATTCACGGCTCATGCTCTTCGGAACTCGATGAGTTTCCTCAACAGAAGCTGTCTTGATAGACGGAGCTTCAAAGTCTCCGAGATCTTTGCCCGATCCTAGCCACTGTTCCCGCCGACTGGTTACAACGAAATCATCAGGCTTGATCTCTTCAAGAGGAACCCAAACTAAGCGAAGGTTAGGTTTGGCAACGAGCACTGGATGACCGGGCGTGCCGCGTATGGTCACACCATTTGCTAGAGTGATCCGTACTGTCTCGTCTACAACTTTAGAATAGAGTCCGGAGATCGTGCGCTCGCCTTGAACGGTGGAGATATCAAGATCATCCGTATCCGCCAGGAACTCGGAATGCCTGTTCATCGAGAACTCGTCGAACAGATCTTTGATCGGATGGAGTCCTCTGTCTGTCATGATCAGAGTGCTTCCGACCACGCACTTACCTGTTCGCGGCGGCGAGTCGATCACACCCCGCTCTTGCGCTAGAAATTTGGTGACTGCCTCGATCTGGTAATCGTAGGGTTTGGCGACCAACTTGAATGGCTTGATTCTGTTCTCAGGTGCGAATTTGTCTAGCACCTTGGGACGCAGTTCGTTTCTCTTGAACCAGGAGATGACCTCCTTGCGTGCGCCCATAGGAAGCTTCAGGAACTTCCCGTTCGGAGTGACG
>JAKQFZ010001187.1 GCA_029558215.1 Candidatus Omnitrophota bacterium | reverse complement strand
GCGCCCAAAGAACACCTCACCGGCAAGATGTACGACAACGTCACCGGTCTCTACTACTTCCACGCCCGCTGGTACGACCCGGAAGTGGGGAGGTTTGTGAGCGTGGATAAGGTTGAGGTCAGCCAGCCCTACCAGGCCTTTCAGTCAAGCCCGATCATGTTCTTAGATCCAGCTGGTACATGCACGTATCTTGCAAGAAGAAAACAACCAGGCAAGATTGGCCAGAAGGCACCAGTGTACCATTGCATCTATGTTGAAGAGGTCAATGGCGAATGGCGGTCATCAGAACTCCATGCCGAACCCGAAAGCATGTTGGCGATCCTTCTGGGTCTCGCAAAGGGGTTTGAAGACAAAGAAGCCGATGCATCGCCGTGGAAACCAGAGAGGGGATACTTTGACAAGAAGGACATAACAGACCAATGCAATCAAGCCTGTTTGCGCAACGGCATGGGTGCTATTGCATTTGAGAAATGGAAGGCTCGGAGAATTCTTCCCATACACAACCGCATTCCGCTCCCAGAGTTTATGCTTTGGGGTGAACGGTACGACGTACGTTATCACAATTCGAATCATTTCATGCAAGATCTTCTGAGTGTTTGCTGTGATGGAGTTTCCGTATCAAGCATAGGGACATTCGGCGAGTAGTTAGCGGAGGCACGATGATGACACGTCTCACAGCTCGGATTCTCGAGGCAACGGTTGCACTATGCGCAATTCTTAGCATTACCGGCGTACTTCTGGTTCTCTGTTCAATCGCTACAATTGACGCTGGATCTCCCAGTTGGCCTGATCGCGTTGAAAGCGCTCGAAGATCCGTGGAACACTGGTTCTCAAATGGCCGCTATGTTGATGCAGCCTTCTCCCTTCGCCAGATGAAGAAATCTGCAGAGCAGTATGGATTGCCTCAAGGCGAATATCTTGCGCAGCTCGATAACCTGAAAGCCTCCATGTCGGAAGACGATATCTCTGCAACACCGTTCTATGATCTACATCCCAACAATGGACTCATTCTGTATGGTCTCTTTATGCGGCCGGAAAATAGGAAAAGACTTGCAGGCACTGAACGTTCTGTCGAACTGCAGAGGCTCGCGAGTGAGATTCAAGAGGCATCGCACATGTTTGTCGACCATGGGGATGGGAGTTCTTGGGAGAACTATATCATGCTCCTTGAGAATGGAAGAGTTAACAGATTTCTAAGTGAGGAAGAGGTGACTTGCCTGTTAACGAATTCTGGGAAGCCGTAGGATAGGTCGTGACCCACCAGTTGTTCTCCTCGAAGGAGTTCACGCTTCAGCGTGTCTTCGTCTTCAAGAGCAACCTGAAGGTCGAACTCTTACGAAGAAAGCGTGTAGCCCGTGTTTCCTCAGAAACCGGGATTGTGGGTTGAGGGCAACCCAGTCCACTGTCTGGGAGCGCGACTTCAGGTTGGTGCGATGAAGACGGTCCATTCAAGCAGTCATTCTGTAGCCTGTTTGTCCGCAAGTATGGCGGTGCTTATGTTAGTGCTGCTATATGGCTGTTTGAGGAATGAAAAGGTGTATGCTCTCGAGGAGACTGAGAAGATACTGCTGCTGAAGATTCCAGAGAGTTCCGACTTGTTTTCCCATCGTTTCTGGGTTGAACAGCATTTCCTTCCAGTGCAGGGATTTCAGTGCCTTTTCATGATCAGCTGCTCTGACGAATATGCTGACCGGTTCATCGAGGAAAACGAGTTAGTTAAGGGCAGCGAGCGAATGTCTTTTGCGATAGATATCGCCAGAGGGGCCTGGAAGTATGCCGGCTGGTGGCAAGTGACACATTTGAAGAATCGAAGTTTCTACGAGTTACCAGAGGACTATGGAAAGACAATGATAGTCCGTGGAAACGCTCCAGAAGGGCATACTGAGATACTGATCCACGCGACGAGGGGAAGTTAAGCGAGTAGCCTGTAGCGGGATCCTGGGCTCCGTGCGTAGTTGACCGCATACCTTGAACATGAGAGACTTGGCCGGGTGCCCTCTCTTTCCCGTGTGGCAGCCTCCTCGTTGATCTCTGCTT
>JAKQFZ010001184.1 GCA_029558215.1 Candidatus Omnitrophota bacterium | reverse complement strand
CGCTGGATGGATGAGTTTGTCGAGAAGTACCCGACGCGCTTCAACCTCCCCTTTGGCGGTTACGGGCATCCTCTCTTCACTACGGAAGAGATGTTGGAGAGACTCTACCGGATCGGTCTGTACTTTGTTGCCATAGGAATTCAGACTGGCAGCGAGCATGTCAATAGAGACATCTACAACCGTCGAATCCCGAATGAGAAGATCATGAATCTCGCTTGGTCGGCAAAGAAGGTTGGGGTGAGTGAACTGGTCTACGATGTGCTGACCAACAACCCCTACGAGACAGAGGAAGACTGTCGCGCCACACTCGAATTGCTTCTTGCCATGCCCAAGCCCTCCAAACTGACGGTCAGCAAACTGGTCATGTTTCCCCAGAACAAGATTCTTGAGTTGACAGTCCCCAAAGTGAACCTTCCCGAGACGGTTTTTGACTGCTGGAATCTCCTGTATCTAATGTCGGCATCGCCGTTGTTTACGATGGATCAAGTCAGGCAGTGGTCAAACATATCGGACTTGCATAACAATCCCTCAGTTCTCGAAAAACTGGTTGTGCAACTGTGCCATGCCGTTGAAGAGAAACAACAGTCAGAAGCGGCCTTAGACGCCGAACGTTCGACAACTGGGCAACTTCGATCAGAACTCGAAATCTGCAGACATTGGAAAGATCGACCTCTCTTCGAACGTGCCATCCGGAAAATCATGAGAGCATTCAGTAGCTAGTGTAGCGTCAACCGTGGTCTGTCGCATCGAGATGGCCGAAGGAGGAAACTCTCAAATTGTCATTCTGAGTGGAGTCCGCGGAACGAAGAATCTCTCCGTATGCTCTTGACCTCGCCTTGCTTGAAGAGAGATTCTTCACTTCGCTCCCAAAGCCTCGCTTCGTTCAGAATGACATATTGTCCCAGGGCAAAGCGGTCAAAAGGCGCTCCCAACCTCTCGACCGTCATTTCGGGCTTGACATGACACTAGTCTGAAGCAATTTGTGCCGTAGTAACCTCTCTACTCCGACCAGGAGATTATGTTTTGGCAGATGTCTGATCTGATGGACAGAATCGCCGGCGGGCGTCCACTTGGGTCAGAACCTCCCGCCGGGCGTGGATGGCTCTCCGTCAAGTCGGTTGAGGTTGATTCTGGCGTCCTGTAAGGACGGTTGCAGACGCAAGGCGTCCCGAAAAGCGGCACGTGCTTCCTCGGTCTTGCCCTGTTGTGCCAAAGCCACCCCGAGGTTGTTGATAGCATCGGCATCCTTTGGATCCAGTTGCAGAATGCGCCTGAAGGCTTCTTCCGCTTCCAGGAAGCGCTGTTGCGCCGCAAAGATGTTTCCGAGTGTTCGGCGGTGATAGGTGTTTGTGGAGTCCATCTGAATGGCGGTCTTCGTTGCTGATTCAGCCCTATCCCACAACTGCTGACGAACGTATACCTGGCCAATATAGCCGTGCAGTTCGGAAGCGCTTGGAGCCAGGGTCAGCGCTCTCTGAAGGTCGGCAGCGGCCTTGTTGTAAGCCTGAGGATCTGCAAGGTCGCCCAGAACCGTGTATGCCTGTCCCCTCTTTGACCAGAAGAGGAAATTGATGGGGTTAAACTCAACAAGCCAGTCAAAGCACTCCACCGCCCGGTCAAGGCTCTGTTTTCTGCCCTCTGGAAATTTCTTGGCACAGGCGATATGGGTCTCCCCCAGTCGGATGCGATAGCCCGGCTCTTGGGGAGCCAGGACAATGGCTCTTTCGAAAAGACCGATCGCCGACCCGAAATCCTCTTCCCAGGCTGTCTTGGCAGCTCGATGACCCAGCACTCCAGCCTGATAGGGTCCGATCAGTACACAGATCAAAACTATCGCTGTGACAGGACATGCGGCCAGAGCGCCGAACTTCCACCCATAGGAGGACGCCTTCGAACAAACTATTTGCTTTTGCTCCCGAACAACATACGGCGCAAAGAGCCCCAGAACCGTCCAGAAGAAAAGGCTGTTTTCGACACTGTTTACATTGACCTGACTGCGCGTCAGATAGGCTATCAGAATAAGAGCCAACGCTCCCAACGTGGTCTTTCTCTTGCTGTCCGAAGTCATCCGAACGCCCTTGACGACATGCAAGAAATGAGCAATCAACATCCAAAGATAAGCAGCAACAGCAAGAAGCCCCGTGTTGGCAGCCAAGTGAAGAATCTCATTGTGCGCATTCTCAACCAGACCTCGGCGGCCAAAGTACTCAACGTGCTGAAGCGTGCGTCTGGTCGGTACCAGGAATACGAATGTTTCCGGCCCGCTTCCGAACCAGGGATACTCCGCTGTGATGTCCAAGGCGATGCGCCACATGTGGAGTCGGCTTGCCACGGTCAACTCTCCAAAGTCAAAACTGGACGCAAGCCTCTGCGCCGGAGTTCGCTGGGTAACGCCAGCCATGTCTGCCGACTCCTGTAGACTCTGAGGCACCAGCCAAGGCAGCCCATAGAACAGAAGCGTTCCCAGTACCATGAGTGCCGGCACGACGGCCAGACGACGCCACCGCACCCGCCTTCTGATCCAAAACAGCAGCCCCAGCAGTGCTGTTGCGCAAAACAGCAACACGGCAAGCCAGGCACCGCGGCAATAGGTCGCCAGCAAGAGATACCATGCCGCGACAAACAAGACACAAAGCATGGTGCGTGTCTTGCCTCGTTTGGAGTTCAGAAGCAGCAGCCCGATCAACGGCAACAGGAAAGACAGGTATCCCGCCAGGAGATTCACATAGGCCAGTGTCCCATGTGGACGTGCCCTCTCGCCAAACGCAAATCCCGCTGTCATATCCAAGCCAAAATGCTGGAGCACTCCGTAGAGGCACATGGGAACGCCCGCCAACACAAAAGCCCACAGGAGCATCTTTGAGCGCCGTCCCTCATCATGGCAGAGAGAAAACCGTACGAGGAAATACCAGGCGACAAAAAGGACCAGCGTCCGCGTTCCATTCTGTCGGGCAAAACTCCCCTGCCAACTGGTCTGAGGATGGATCGAGAAGACTGTTGCCAGCACCGCCAACAGCGTGAGAACAAGCACGGGAAGGGAAGTGGCAAAACTCTGTCCCCGCCATCGTTTCTCAAACAGCCAGACAGGAAGACCCAAGCCGTAGGCCACGCAGATCAGGACACCTAGAGTCGCGATCTTGGGAATCTCAAAAGGGTTCAGACAAGCGGGAATATGCAAGACAGGTACGAGAAAAGCCGCCGTCAACACTGCCAGCCAACTCGTTCGATCAAACACCCGTATCAAGGAAAGGAGAGCCCGCTCCTGCAAGGCATGGGAAGGGCGAATCATCGCACGTGTCGGCTCTGGATCGCCTGCTCGACGGCGCGTCGGGCGATCTGTGTGGCGATCAGACCATCCTGTCCAGTGGGAAGATTACCTGGTGAACCGGTCTGGAGCGCCCTGGCAAACTCCGAATACATGGCGTCAAAACCCTTGACCTTGGCATAGGGGAACTGCGTCGTTCCCGATGAATTCCTCAACTCGAATGTGTGGGATGTGCCATCGTAGTGGATAACGCCCTCGGTTCCGATGATGTCATAGGTGAAAAAATGAATCGGCTCCTTGGCGGTATGACAATAGGTGAAACTCATCTCGACCATCGCATGAACGCCGTTCGCGTACTCCAGGTGCAGATAGTGGTGATCCGGTGCTTCGTAGTCTTCCACCCATGCTCCGAAAGAATGCTGCGCCACCACTTCTGAACCCAGCCACCAGCGGCTCAGATCAATTTGGTGTACCCCACAGTCCACCAGTGGGCCGCCTTCCAGCATACGTCCAACACGGCGTGCCTGCTCCACACGTCCACCGTCGGGTGCAGTCTCATAACGGCCGTGGCAGTTCCAGATGTAGACCAGTCTCAGAGAGCGAACCGTGCCGACAGCGTTTTGTTCCAGGAGTTCCTTGATCTTCAGGCAGGGCGATGAAAACCGATAGCAGTAGGCGGTGAAAAGCATGAGGCCTGCCTTCTGCATTTCCTGAACCATGGCCTGCGCTTCATCTTCTGACTGCGCCAGGGGCTTCTCGCACAGCACATGCTTGCCGAACCGGATGCTGTCCATGACGTTCTGATAGTGACAGGGAGCGGGCGATGCGAGGACAACCGCCTCAATGCCCGACTGGAAGAACTCGTCGGTATCGGCAAACGCCTTGGGAACCGAAAAACGCTCCTGAGCCGACTGAAGGCGTTTCTCATCGGGGTCGAAGACCGAGACCAGTTCCAACTCCTGACTGGCCTTCAGCGCAGGCAGATGGCCATATCCAGCAACAACTCCACATCCCATCAGACCGACTGGTATTTTGCGCACGGGGAACCTCAGACTTCTGAAGAAATGAATTTTTCGATGGCTTCCTGACAGGTATCGTACACGACAAAGAACGTGTTCAAACGGGTCAGAGTCAAGAGCCGCCTCAGGTTTTCGTTCACTCCGGCAATGAACAACTTCTGATTGTCGTTTCGAATCGTTTTGTAGATAGCAACCAGCATGCCCAAGGCGGTGCTGTCCATGTAGGTCACCTGCTCCAACTCGATGATAATCTTCCGATAGCCCTTGATGATCTCCCCTTCGATCAGAGCACGCACTTTGTGCGCATTATGGATGGTCAACTCGCCCGCAAACCGAATGACTGCGATATCATTGATGTATTCTACTTGAGACTTCAATTTACCACCTGCTCCATCTTGCATTCGGGGACGATTTCGTCCGCCTTTTCATGCAGAAGATCAACAAAACAATCCGACACTGAGGGATCAAACTGGGAACCCTTGTGTTTCTGCAACTCAGAAATTGCCTGATTCAGTGACAGACTCCTACGGTAGGGACGAATTGACGTCATGGCGTCAAAAGCATCGGCCGCGATCAAAATCCGCATTGGCAGAGTCAAGTCCTGTTTGGCGATGCCATCGGGATATCCGGCACCGTCTTCCCGCTCATGGTGATGCCGAACCATCTGAATGCCTTCTCCAAGAAAGTCCAACGGTCTCAAAATCTGCTCACCCATCACGGGATGCTGCTTGATGATCATGTACTCCTCATCAGTCAGTGCTCCCGGCTTGCACAGAATGGACTCACTGATGCCGATCTTTCCAATATCGTGCAGACTCGATGCCAACACCATCATCTGACTGTCAATGGTCTTGACACCCATGTGGTCTGCAAGAATCTTGCAGTAGCGTGTCACACGTTCCGAGTGACCCATGGTGTAACGGTCTTTTTTCTCAAGTGCTCCCATGAGGGACTGAACCGTGTTGAAATAGGCTTTCTGGACGTGGTCATAGAGGGTCGCATTGTCAATGGCGATGGCTGCCTGCGAGGCCAGAGTCACTACGAAATCCAGTTCCTGTTGGATAAAAGACTGCCCGTTGGTCTTGTCGGCAATGTTCAGAACACCGATCAGTTCATTGCGCGCCACCAGAGGAACACAGATAAAGGACCGCCCCAAGTATGAGGGCGCAATGGAACCTCGAAAACGGCCATCAAGGTCAATGTTTTCGACCAACAGAGGCTGTCGAGTCAAGGCGCAGTATCCGGACGGCTCGGTTCCAAGAGGAACGGCCAGTGGGAAATCACCCTCATCAAAGCCGTGCGCGACTTCAATATGCAGGTGGCGGGTGTCTTTGTCGTAGATCATCAAAGACGTCTTGACCGCCCCAAGCAAAGAGGAGACCCGCTCGACGGTCTGTTTCAGCAGGCGAGGCAAGTCCAACTCCGCCACAAGCGTCTTTCCGATTTCGTACAATGTGGACAGTTCGACAACCCTCTGCTGGAGCAGCCGGTTGGTTTGGTAGACTTCTTCCTTCAAACGTCTCCGATGCTGTATAAGCTCATCGTTGGCGCCACGCAAATCC
>JAKQFZ010001182.1 GCA_029558215.1 Candidatus Omnitrophota bacterium | reverse complement strand
ACAGACTCCCCTGGCTCATCTGCAGACCATCGTTGCTTAGAACGTAAGTCAACGCAGCGGTCGAGTCGGCAATGATATCTTCCGACAGCTCGATGGAGAATGAGACTGTTTCACCCACACGGTACATAGCATCTGCTCTGTCGGTTGCGACCTTCATTGTCTCAGCCTCTGAACGAGGCAGGCACATGACGAATGAAACCGCCGAGCACAGTGTCAGACAGAGTGCAATTCGATTGTGCATATTCGTACATCCTTTGAATCATGATTCGAGCAGCCACTCCGTCGTACTGTTCCAGTTCAAAACTCTCCTCCGAAGATCCGTAGCAAGGGCTGCATTGTCTTCTGTCATGGCAATGTTATTGAGCTCATAGGGATCGTTGTCCAGATCAAAGAACATATATCGGTCATCAAGGACAGTACATTCATTTCCTTGGCGATTCTTGACGTCAGCCTTGATGCCATAGAGATGGGTTGCTGTTCGGATGCCGATCTCACCGGGATAGGTTTCAATATAAGCGACGTTCTCGCCTACCGAGTTATGTTGGCCGAGGAGGACGGTTGAGAGGTCTGTTCCCTGAACGCCTTCCGGAATCGGGATGCCCAGGAGTCCAAGCACTGAGGGCATGACATCAACGATTGAGGCAACCTGTGAACGATTCAAAAGAGTGTGCAGACGCTGAGGAAAATGGAAGATCAATGGAATCCGAATAGACTCCTCGATCAGGGAACCTTTGTTGAAGAGGTGATGGCTTCCCAGGTTGTCCCCATGGTCAGAAGTGAAGACAATCAGAGTGTTGTCCAGAAGGCCTCTGGCCTTCAGTTCGTCAATCAGGCGACCGACCAGATCATCTACCCAGCTTGTCAGACCGTAATAAAGCGCTGTCAGGTCACGAAGGTCAAAACCGTCTGGCAACCTTTCCGTGTGCGGCTGATGATGAAGATAGTAGAGAAAGTCCCAGAGGTAAATCTTGAACCAGCGTTCATCCCAGGGCATCCTTCCATCTCTCCAGACGTTCTTCCTGAGAGGAACATCATCGCGACCGTACAGGGTTCTATAGAACTCAGGTACGTCGTGCAGCGGCATATGAGGCGGTGAGATATTGTAATAGAGGAAGAAGGGACGCTCGGTGTTTTCTTGAAGAAGACGACTCACCTGTTCGATTTCGTACTCGGGTGAATAGTCTTCAACGGGAAAGTCCTCCCCGAAGTTTCGAATGAACGTTTGTCCTGTGTAACGGTGACGGAAGCAGGGAAAGAGAGCGTCATCAAAGCCCACTGTGAGCGGATGCGGTTTGATATGCCATTTTCCAATCAGCGATGTGTGGTAACCTGCATTCCGAAATACTTCGGGCATCGTCGTGTTGAGAAGCTGTGTTCGTTGCTTGAGAGGGGGATGGAAATCCGCATTCAGAAGCATCCCTGCACAGGTACGGCTGTACTGACCGGTCAGCAACGATGCACGCGAAGGGCTGCATACCGGATTGTTGGAACAGGCGGTCTCAAAACGAACTCCGTTCTCGGCGAGTCGGTCTATATTCGGAGTGCGGACGACCGAGTTGCCGTAGCAACCCACTTCAAATGCCCGCAGTTGATCGCACAGACAGACGATGACGTTTGGTTTGCTCATTGGACTGGGAGACTCCTACATCCACTGATCGATGATTTCCTCGGCAGCGCTCGGGAGCACACCAACCAGGCGGGCGAGATCGAGAACAGTGAATCGAGATCGGACTTCATGGGCATGGAGAAAGACATTGAGCAGTCTCTCCCGACTGCAACCGATATGCTCGGGCAGGTATGCTGCGCTGGCTCCGGAGAGGCAACTGTGAATCACCGAGGGGGGGCGGAGCAACGAGGCAAGCTCCTTGCGAAGTGCATCCCATGTATTCCCAGTGGAGAGTGTAGACACAGCGCTTTCAAGTCTCGGTGCCTTGAGTCTGTAGTCATTCTCAACCACATCAGCAACAACTCCCCAGAAATCTCTGTCAATTCCATCGGATGGAATCCCAAAAGTGGGGGACTCACAACGCAGTATACGATCGTAGAGTTCAGCGGCAAGAATAGTTCCCACACCGACCTGCCTTCCGTGCAGATCGTGAGGAGTGCCATCAATATGGGTCAGCATGTCCAGTGTGTGGGAGATCAGGTGTTCTCCCCCAGACGAAGGTGACGAAGTCTCAGCCATGGTCATGGCTGCACCCGTCAAAAGAAGCCCTTGAAACAAGGCTTCAATGGCAGAAGATCTTCTGTTGAGTATATCCTGAGGATGGTTGAGATAGAGGGGCTCGATATCCGCGATCAGATTCACCGATCGGGCGCAGTAGTAATCTCCAAAAAGGAGATTGTTCAATCGCCAGTCAGCGGAACTGACGGATTTTGCCAGAATGTCCCCCAGACCCGATGCGGTCATCTCATAGGGAGCCTCACAGAGAACCTTTGGAGAGGAGAAGACTGCTCGTGGTGGCTCAGCGCGAACCAATGTTTTCAAGCCCTTGATGGTTGGTGCAACATTTGCCGACGTGAAGCCATTCATGCTTGCCGCAGTGGCAAAAACGACAAACGGGATATTTCGATCAAAGGAGATCCATTTTGCGAGATCTGTGATAACGCCGCTGCCGACGGAGACGAAGAAATCTGCTTGGGGAATCTCAGATACGAGTGCAGATTTTGTGACGTCGTCACACACCGGTGAGTTACCTCTGCTGTCATCGGGAACAACATTCCGCATCGCACGGAATCCTGAACGGTTGAGAGCGTCCAGTATTGCCTCACCGGCAACTTCCTGAGTTCTGTGGTCCATCAGCACAACAGCACTCGTCCCGATATCGAGTCTCTTGATCTCGAGAGGCATTGCCTCGACGGCATTCTCTGAGAGAACAACTGTTGCAGGCTGGATATGGTGCTTCTTCCCACATTCACAATCAAAGATTTTCCCAAACAGTTCCGTATTTCCCATCTGACCTTTCCATTTCAATGAGATGTACTCACCCTTGGCTGGGCGAGAATGAATTAGTTTCTTGAATCTACCAGAAAGCACATGATTTGTCGCTCCGATTTGTTCAAGGGCACGATACAGCGAATGAGAGACAATTAGCACCCTGGGAACGCCAGTCGTCTGCTCGGAAGTCTTCTCTCGGCTCTTTTGCGTCTTGCAGATTCTTCCTGATGAAGGGAAATCCCTCATCCTGAAATCTCTTGTTGAATTTTCTCATAAGACCGGAGTACTATGTATATAACGTTCAGCAGGTGACGTTGGAAAACGGGGTGTCAGATGGGACAGCTCAGCAAAAAGGATTGCAAAAGACAGCTGATGGGTCTTGCGAGCCATCCGACCCGGCTGTCAAGAAGTCCTTTCCGAGAGTGAGACGGTCCTTCCAGGAGGTGGAGCGTTGTACTGGAGTAAGTTCGCTTCC
>JAKQFZ010000211.1 GCA_029558215.1 Candidatus Omnitrophota bacterium | reverse complement strand
CCTTTGACCGCTGCTTGGTAGACGGTTTTGGAAGTCACTTTCTCAATGCTCTCAGCTGTCTGAGACATGAGGCTCTGGTCTCCTGCACGAAGTCGCTCCTGCGCGTACAGCGCGATTGCCCGAGCGGAAGCATACATCTCGACGCAACCAATGTTCCCGCAGGAGCAAGGCAACCCGTCCAGTTCAACGGTGTCGTGTCCCAACTCCGCCGCATATCCATGTGCTCCGTGATGAACTTTTCGATCGATGACTATCCCACCGCCAACACCCGTTCCCAAGGTGTAACAGACGATGTCCGACTTTCCCTGACCCGCTCCAAACAGGCATTCGGCCAAAGCGCACACGTTGGCATCATTGTCAATTCGGGTCGGATAGCCCAGGCGTTCCTGGAACCGTTCAGCGAGGCGCATGCCACTCCATCCAGGAAGGTTGTCAATCATCTTCACAACAATGCCGTTCTTGTAGTCAATGACACCCGGACTTCCGATTCCGATGCCAACAATCTCCATGCCTTCGCTCTTGGACTGCTGGATGATCTCTTCTGCAAGTTCGATCATTCTCTGAAGGATCACCTGAGCTCCGCCACGAGCCTCTGTTGACTTCTTCCAGCGATTCAGAACCCGTCCGCTTCGATCGACTGTTCCCGCCTTGATATCCGTACCGCCAAGGTCTATGCCAAGTGCCACCTGTGTCATCAATGACATCCTCCCACCATAGGGCTTGTATAAATGTTTGATGCTGATAGCAGCATCTATTGTCAGCCTGTATTAGATATCACACAATGCTTGACAGGGCAAAGAGTTCTGTTACCTTTAGCTACAGCGGACACAAGCCAACCGCAGGAGGACACTATCGTGAATGAGACACCATTGAAGAAGTTGTATGGAAAGCTGAAGGACCTTTCCTCAAAAGAACTCAGTGAACTTGCATTGGCGATCCAATCGGAAGCGCAGCGCAAGCAGAATCCTCTTCGTCGGGAAAGGGATCGCGTTCTGGCAAGAATCCAGAAACTCGAATCGCAAGTCGAGCAGGAGAAGCTCAGGCTGGAGAAGATTCAGAGTGAGCTGGGTGAGATCAAATCTGCTACATCTCCCCGAATCCAGAAGGCATCGAAACGCAGAAAGGGAGTCAGGTGCTCTGGCGCATTGGCTGGAGCTCGTGAGGGAAGCCTGAGGTGGCACATGGCTGAATCCGCAAAGGCCTCTGGATTCCCGAAACTTTTCACCACTCATGAGCTGTTTGATGTGATCAAGGAGAAGGTAAAAGCGAAGTCTGAGAAGAGTCTTTGGGCACAGTTTGTCGCAACACTTTCTCGCTGTTCGGAGTTCAGGAATGTCACTCGCGGGCGTGGTGCCAAGAGGGGCAAGTGGCGGATCGTTTCTGAGTGAAAGACTCTCATCTGTAGTCTACTTCCACAGGAGGAGCAGGATATGGCAAACATTAAGACAGCAGTCATCGGAACAGGTTTTATCGGACCAGCGCACATCGAGGGAATCAGGCGTTTGGGCTACGTGGACGTTGTGGCGCTTGCAGAGGAAAACGACCAAGTCGCGCGACAGAAAGCGGATGCACTGTGCATTCCTCAAGCGTTCGGGAACTATCGGGATCTCTTGGCTGACAAATCCATTCAGGCGGTTCACATCTGCACTCCGAACTTCCTTCACTATGAGATGGTCAAGGCAGCCTTGGAAGCTGGCAAACACGTAGTTTCGGAGAAGCCACTTGCGATGAACTCGAAGGAGTCGGGTGAGTTGGTTGCTATGGCGCGTGAGAAGGGGCTTCAAAATGCAGTGAACTTCAACTACCGCTTCTATCCGCTGGTACAGGAAGCCAGACAGAAGATCGCTGCGGGTGAGCCTGGCAAAGTCCGTTTGGTTCATGGTTCCTATCTGCAGGACTGGTTGCTTTTTGATACCGATTGGAACTGGAGACTTGAGCCGGGTGTTGGTGGTGATTCCCGTGCTGTGGCCGATATCGGCTCACATTGGTGTGACCTTCTCACCTACATCACGGGTCAGAAAATTGTCGAAGTGTACGCCAAACTGGACACCATTGTTCCGAGTCGCAAGAAGCCGAAGGGTCGTGTGGAGACTTTCACCGGTTCGGGTACAGGTGACTTCGAGCAGGTGGCGATCAAGACCGAGGACACCGCTTCGGTGATGTTCAAAATGTTCAATGGTGCAGTCGGCAATTTTATGGTCTCACAGGTCAGCCCTGGCAGAAAGAATCGGCTGTACTTTGAGATCGACTGCGAGCGCATGTCTTTTGTCTGGGATCAGGAGAATCCCGATTCCATGTGGATCGGATATCGCGACAAGGCAAATCAGGTTCTGATGCGCGATGGCTCACTGCTCAGTCCGCAAGCCGCAGCGTTTGCACACTATCCAGGCGGCCATCCGGAAGGATACCCCGATTTGCTGAAGAACTTCTTTGACCGCTTCTATGCTCCAATCGCCAAGGGAACTCCCATTAAGACCGGAGAACTGCCTCCCTATGCTGATTTTGCAGCAGGCGACTACGAGGTCAGAGTCGTCGAAGCGATCCTGACAAGCAACAAGAAGCAGGCCTGGGTTTCTCTCTGACACGTCTTGTCTGGCAGGCAGGGCTCTTCTTTTGCGGTGCAGACTTCATGACTACGATCTTTTTTGCAGACGAGGCGTTTCGCCTCATTTTCTGGTTCCCGCAGAGTGTCATGATGGTGCTTTTCAAGCCTGCCTTTCCAGGAAGTTCTGCATCCAAAAGGTGTGATGGCAGTGCCTATTTATTTCGTGTGCTCGCTCGTCAAATAAGCCGTCTCCTGTGGAGTCACATTCTTGGGAGCGAAAGGAGTAAGTATGATGAGATTTCTGGCAACTGGTTTGATGGTGTTGATGTTTCTATCTCTCTCCATCAGGGTATCGGCTCTTGAGGTCATTTCGTCCTACAGCCGACCCGATCGCAACTCGGGTGCTGACAGGCAGGTTTGGGAAGGATTCTTCTGGGCAGAAGGATGGAATGCAGACGAACAGTTCTACCCGATGCACTTCAAACCGGCAGGGAGTCTGCATGTCTTTCTGCGCAACAACACCGAGAAGACGCAGACACTCTCGTTGCTGTCACTGAACGGAGAGCCGCTGGATGAGATTTCCACGACCCCTGAGCGCGTCGGATCAGTGATCTGGCACTCTATTGAGCCCCGACAAATAGCCCCTGGTTCTTGGTCTGAATGCAGAGTTCGCTTGCGGGAGATGCACGACTCCCAGGATAACGAACTCACGTTTGCACTTTCCTCTGATGGTCAGGAACAATTCACCGTCAAGGTTCCACGTTTTGCCGATTTCGGAGGATGGCGCATCGAATCGCTCAACTTCTCTCAGGACATCGGTCGTCTCTACATCTACTTGAGAACTCTCGGCAGGACTCCGATTTCAGAACTGGAGTGGCTCAAACTCGACGGCAAGGACTGCACTGAATCCCTCATTCGGACAGAAGGCTCTCCAGACTCCAGTTTGACTCTCCTTGAAGTTCCATTGGAACCGAAATGGGAGTACGGTTCAGTGCATCTTGTTGAGGTGAAGCCAAAGCAACTCAGCAACCGAGCCTGTTCGATTCGGGCTTGGGACGGTTTCTTCTCTATCGGTGTTTTTGGTCCGCAGGATGAAGAGTCCGTTCGGGACGCCAAAGAGCATGGGATCAACACCTACTACGTGGGTGCTGCGTCCGAAACCCTGACACAGTTCGAAATGAATGACGTTTCTCATCATTCATCACCTGAGAGATTCCGATCCGCTGGCTCAAAGGGGAATCTCTTTCTCTATATTATGGATGAGCCTGACGCCCATGACTGGAAAAGAGGAGGAAGACTCCCATTGCATGACCGCTTGGGTGTGAATGCCATGGTTGAGGTGCTTCCCCGGATTCACCAGCACCGAGAACGTGACGGCGTTACTCCAGCGATGGTGCTCGTCAATAACACATTCAAGCCTCTCAACTACTATGTCTACGGGCAGATCGCGGATGTCTATGCGACGGATCCTTATGTGCCACTCGGGGGAACACAGTTGGATCGAGTCCCCGGATCATTAAAGGTCGCACGAGACGCCTGCGCGCCATATCCGTTGATTGCCGTGCTCTGGGCGACTGCGATAGATCAGCATCGCTTCGGCAAAAGGCCTCCGACGCCGCAAGAAGAGCGCATGATGGTCTTCTATGCTCTGGGTTGTGGGGCGAAGGGGATTTCGTATTTTGCCGATATCAGCGCCAAGACAGGGGAAGGGCAGTTCTTCGGGGTATCGGACAATGCTCCTCTCTG
>JAKQFZ010001163.1 GCA_029558215.1 Candidatus Omnitrophota bacterium | reverse complement strand
CCCGACTTGTCGTGGTTGGGCACACAAAGCTATCAACTGCCAGTCTTGTGCTGGCTGTGGAGTTATCCACTATCGCTACGGTAAAGTGGTTCTTCCCAAGGGGAAATAGTCATGAAAGGGGACACAATCATTCTGATCGGTTGCTCCCCTCAACTGGTCGAACTGCTCAAGAATGCGTGGAAAAACGTGGTTGATGAAAAAGCCATATTCATTGGCCACCCTGACCAAATACCACCAGTGAAAGAAAAGGAGATGACTTGCATCTTTGATGAATTGGTATCACTTCCAAGAATGGTGAGTGAGATCCCCCCGACCAAACGTAAACCCCTGCCGTATTATCACGGCAAACGGAGGTGGTAATGCCGAAAGTTCGCAAAGTCTGCTCTTATTGTAAGAGCACAGAAGTGTTAAAGGATGCTTTCGCAGAATGGTCTGTGGAAGAACAAACTTGGGTATTACATGCTTGCTACGATGAAAGTTACTGCAATACCTGTGAAGGATCTTGCAGCCTGGAGGATGAAGAATGCGAAGACTCTTCTGGATCTGGAGATGCACCCTGATCATCTGGTGTTGGGCTGGTATGTGGACTTGGGGGGAATCCTGGGTCTACGCTGCCAAGCTCTACAACCCCAAGATTTCGCCAATGAAAGCTGTAGAACAGGTTGTGAACAGCCAGGACTAGAGTTAAATTGCGAATGCCCTGCTACACCCAACTCAACTGAAAAGGAAATACATTATGCGTCTGCATCGCTTCTGTTCTGCACTGCTGATGGGCGTTCTGTCGCTCTTCGGCTTCAGCGCCTTCGCTGCCCCCACCGACAAGCCCATGTTCATCTCCAGCGCCGTACTCTATGCCATCCGCGATGTCGGCCATCAGGGTGAGTCCCTGGCAAAGTTCCAGGCCGTCCACTCCATGCTCACGGGCTGTTCCAGTTCGGTCGGTTCGCTAGGTGCCGGTCTCCGCCGTGACAGTCATGGTTATCTCCAGGCCAGTGCCGACGACTTCCAAGGCTGGAATCAGAACGGTGACAGTCGGCTCAGCCTGACCTA
>JAKQFZ010001109.1 GCA_029558215.1 Candidatus Omnitrophota bacterium | reverse complement strand
CATCCATGAGCCAGAATGCCGTGCCGCCATTCCTGCCGCCGTTCTCTGCGAGATGCATGACGCCATCGGTCAAAAGAATTTCGTGACGCCAGAAGCCGCCGTGCCGGTACCATTGCTCGGTGCCGGAAAAACACGCCAACTCGTGCTCCAGTTTCTTCGCAAGCACTTTGTACAAACGTTGTCTCTGGACAGGACTACCTGCAGAGAGCAGATCGGACTTCGTGATGTCGGTGTACATCAGAACCGCATCAAATTTTCCGACACTTTCTCCGATGCCATCCAACATGGCTTTCAACACTGCATCTTTATCACCCGGTGTTGGCATTGACTCTTCCGGGATGCCAAGCCGCCGGAGCATGTCGATATATGGATGCGCGGACCGTTCAACGACAATTGCTTTTACGTCATCGCCAACAGCTGACTGCTTTGCCGTTACTGCCTGGGGAACGGAAACATCAAACAGGGAAAGCTGCTGATTGTTATTCATCGTCCGAACCTTTATCAACATGTGGCTCAGACAGAAACTGTTGGGCAAACCGCTCGTACTCCGGAGTGCCAAGTTCCAGATCTAGCTCGTCGTATACAACCTGCTCGCCGTCTTTCCAGACCGCTTCATCGAACAAGGACGCGACCATAGCGAGTGACCCGTCTGCCAGAATCTTTGGAGCAAGATAGCAATTGCTGGTAATTACAGCGTCCAGAACCATGAGATCCTGTGCGCGTTTTGCAACTGCTAACAGAGTGCAGATAGCCCGTGCGAAATCCTGGTTTGGACAGACGCAGATCAAGTGTGGTAGTTGATCTGCGCCCAAGGCAAAGATGTTGAACCCTTCCACATAGAATGAGTGGAAGTTGGCGGTTATTTTGTCGAGATGATCATTTTCAAATTCCATGGAAACCTCCTGAAATGCAATCAGCCCGGATGAATGTCCGGGCTGATTGCTAATTTGGATACGATAGGGAACTGACTACTAGAACAGCGTAAGCTGGGTTGTTTCGGTGTGGGCGGGAGCCTCCTTTTTTCGATTGGTGGATTTCTTTTGAAGCGTTGGATCGATCTTGTGAGCATTCCACAAGTCGTTGAGTGTCATTTGTCTTTGCGCCCCGATGAGCAAGTTTTCTTCAAACTCAGCCAGTGCCTGTGAACTCTGCGCTTGTACTTTCAAGTCAGCTACCAACGCCGGGGTGACAGGAATGGATGCGGGTGTACCTTCGAAGGACAGAATATCCACCACCACTTCTTC
>JAKQFZ010001159.1 GCA_029558215.1 Candidatus Omnitrophota bacterium | reverse complement strand
TTGGAGACCCAACAGAAAGGCATGGCGCAACTCCACCAAACCATGGCGAAACTGTCCTCAAGCCACGAATCCGTGGCGTCCAGTGTCGTCATGGTGAAGGAAGAAATGGAGAAACGTCAGGAAGGTATCGGATCTGAAACGGAACGTGCGACCGAGCCCCCTGCCGGTCGGGGTCTAGTGGATCAAGATCAGCTTGAACTGGCGGTGAGAAATCTCGTTGAAGACAACGCCAAGTTATCCAGAGAGGTGGCGAGCCTTGAAGAGCGCAACTTAACTTTGGCGGCCCAGGTTCAAACGGCTCGTATGACGGCCTCGAAGGCCGAGGATCCAAACCCGGAACGGTTGTTGGCGAGTCAGGAAGATGTTGAAAGAAAGAATCAGCCCTTGCGGGTCGCAGAGGGTCTACAGAGCTCTCAGAAACAACCGTTCCTCTTTTGGGTCACCTTCAGTGAAGGCACGAGTCAGGAGAGTATCGACCAGTGGGTTCATGAAAAGAGGGGGCATAAGGGAGCGGTGAACGAAGGTTGGCAGGAAGTGCGGATTGTTCCCCCGGCAGTCCCTCCCGATCTATTCCTCGAACAAATCAGAGGAGAGAAAATCGTCAAAGCTGCGCGGATACGAGAGTAAAGTGACTCGCTCCGTGCGACTGGCGTCGTGCCGGTGTTGTGGCGAAGGTCTAGGGACATCGTGACGGCCAGGGAGGGGAAAGTCTATCTCTGTCGTTGCGAAGGTGAAGAATATGTCTCGTCGGGTGGGCGGTAGTTGTGAGGTCGGTCGAATGGCAAGTCAAGCTGGAGCATCTGGACATATTTCGGTTTGCCCGAGAGGTTTTGTCCGTTGAGTTCGAAAAGATGGGTGCGTAACATGACATTCGTTAGGAGGATACACGTAAGCAGCATGAGTGTCTCACCCAGTAGCCCATTGGTGGTCGCCCTTCAATCAACGAATCGCCTAGCACGCACGAACACCTAACAAGTAAACAAGTTGACGACTGGTTAGACTAGTTGACTACGAGAGAAAGGAAGACTCATGAGAATCGCACAAGTAGCTCCGTTGTGGGAAAGCGTTCCGCCGAAACTTTATGGAGGAACTGAGAGAATCGTTTCGTATGTGACAGAAGAACTGGTCGCGATGGGGCATGATGTGACGCTGTTTGCCAGCGGAGACTCAGAAACAGCTGCGCGGCTTGAAGCGATTTCCCCACAGGCCCTCCGGTTGAAGACGGGCCTTTTCAATCGGGATGCGTATTTGATGATGTTGCACGAACGGGGACTTGGGTCAGCCCATGACTTCGATATCATTCATTCGCACTTGGACTTCACCGGATTTCCGTTGGCGCGGAGGAATCCTGTCCCAGTTGTGACAACCCTGCACGGTCGTTTGGACCTTCCGGAGCTTGAGCCAGTCTATCGGGAATTTTCTGAAATGCCCCTGGTTTCCATATCGGACGCGCAGCGTCGGCCACTGCCGTGGGCCAACTGGGCTGGCACCATCTATCATGGGCTTCCGCGTAACATGTA
>JAKQFZ010001156.1 GCA_029558215.1 Candidatus Omnitrophota bacterium | reverse complement strand
GAAGAATTCGTCAACAATTCCTCCCTTGATCACGGACCCGATGGCTCCTACGGACCCTATTGGGTCTGGGACGAGTCAGGGAAAGTCATCCTCGACCCGCCGGACTCATTTGAGGAAGAGTCTGTTGAAGACTATTTTGCTCTGCCTAAGGAGAGCGGAGCGGCGCAGCTGATCGAACCCTACTTCGATGATATTCAGGGCAAGAAAGTCCTGATGACTTCGATTGTCTTCCCGATCCTCGCCAATGATGAATTCTTTGGCGTCACAGGAGTTGATCTGCCTCTGGCATTCATCCAAGACATCGCTGATGATGTTTCTGGTGTTTTCGGTGGCAATGCGAGTGTTCAGATACTAGGCAACAATGGAATCTTTGTTGCGGTGACCAAACAACCTGATCTCATCGGCAAGGAGATGAAAGATGTCCACAGCGATTGGGAGCAAGACTTAAAACTGATTCAGGATGGCAAGGAACTCGTTGAGGAAGACGAAGGCAATCTTATCGCTCTTGCACCAATGCGCCTTGGCGAGGTCCAGACGCCGTGGGGCGTCATTGTTAATGTTCCGACTGCCCATGTCACTGCTGTAGCAGATCAAGCCATGAGTGCTGTCATCCGTTCTCTGTGGGTGATGCTTCTGATCAGCATTGCCTCGATCTGTGTGGCTCTGGCAATGCTTTGGTGGGTTGCCGGTCAGATTGCCAAACCGTTGCGCCGCACCACCGCGATGATCAAGGACATTTCCGAGGGTGAAGGCGATCTGACCAAGCGCCTCGAAGTGACCACGGAGGACGAGATCGGGGATCTGGCAAAGTGGTTCAATGTCTTTGTCGAGAAGATTCAGCAGATGATCAAGACACTTTCGGATAACGCCTCTGCTCTGGGGGCTTCGGTGGGTGAGCTTCAGACTCTGTCCAATAACCTGAACCAACAGGCAACAGAGGCTTCCTCAAGCGCCGGTAGTGTTGCGGCGGCTGCGGAAGAGATGAGTGTCAATATGACTTCCGTTGCAGCCGGCATGGAGCAGACTTCTGTCAGCCTGACCACAGTTGCCACCGCGACTGAGGAGATGACTGCAACAATTGGTGAAATTGCACGCAACTCCGAGAATGGTCGAGCCATCAGCGTCGAAGCTGCTTCGCAAGCGGATAGAATATCTTCGATGATGCAGGGCTTGAGCCAGGCGGCAGAAGAGATTGGCAAGGTGACCGAAACGATTACGAGCATCTCTTCACAGACAAACTTGCTCGCACTCAACGCCACCATAGAAGCGGCGCGGGCGGGAAGCGCCGGGAAGGGGTTTGCCGTTGTCGCCAACGAGATTAAGGAACTGGCGCAACAGACTTCCTCGGCGACAGAAGACATCAAGAGTCGCATCGGAGGCATTCAGTCATCTACACGTGCCACGATTTCGGATATCGAGAGGATCGTTCAGGTCATCCGTCAGATTACTGACATCGTGTCATCAATCGCCGCGGCGATCGAAGAGCAGTCCGTTGTAACCAAAGACATTGCCGGAAACATTGCCCAGGCAGCTCAGGGCGTCAACGACGTCAACGATCGGGTTGCTCAGAGTTCCGCCGTTTCGCAAGGAATTGCCAAGGACATCGCTGCGGTCAATCAGTCTGCCAGCGAGATCTCCGGTGGGAGTTCCATTGTGCATATCTCTGCTGAGGAGTTTGCCCGCATGGCAAAGGAACTGAGTGAAATCGTAGGCAGGTTCAGGGTGTAGACTCGTGCAGAACCACTTCTGGCGAGACAGGAGCGCAGGACAATGGCAACGAATGTAACCGATCAGACTGCCCAAGAAGCCCAGTCATCTCTCATCCTGACCTGCTATGTAGGCGAGATTCTTCTGGGAATCAATGCACTGAAGGTTCAGGAAGTTATCAAGACACCTGAACATACACCGGTACACCACGCTCCTGATTACGTGATCGGAGTCATGAATCTGCGAGGTCGAATCGTGACGTTGATCGATCTCGGCAGACGAATGGACGCGAACCATCTGGAGGACTCTTCAGAGAGCCGGATCGTCATCGTTGACTTCATGAACGAAACAGTTGGATTGCTTGTTGACAAAGTCTCGGATGTGATTACACCCGAAGAGTCTGCGTTGGCAGAGGCGCCGTCCAACATACGTGGAGCCAAAGAGAAGTTCATTCAGGGAATTTGCCGTTGCCCCAAGGGGCTGGTTGCCGTACTGGATACGGATCGTATCCTGTCTGAGCGCGAAGCCTGACTTTGAACTGATGTGATCCATGGCACCTTCGCCATGTCGATCAGGTTGGCACTTGCGGGGCGCGTGGGCTATGCCCAAACCCTTGGACGCTTGATCGGGAAAGGACATCCTCGCTCTGGACTGAGTGTCATAGGGAGAAATGCAAGATGACTTCCGTGCTTATCGTGGATGACAGTTCCCTGTTTCGAACGCTTATCCGCAGGGCGCTGGAAGACATTCCCGGCGTTCAAGTCGTCGCAACTGCACCCAGCGGACGCCTGGCTCTGAAACGAATTGAAGAACTAAGCCCCCATCTGCTCACTCTCGATCTCGAGATGCCTGATCTGGACGGTATCGGAGTCCTGAAAGCACTCAAGGAACGCTCCTTGGACGTGGGCGTCATCATTCTCAGCAGCCACACCCGCAAGGCTGGAGAACTTACCATGAAGGCTCTCGAGTTGGGTGCCTTCGATTTTATTGCAAAACCCGAAGCACTGTCGGCGGACGAAGCGCAGGCAGCCCTTCGTGAGTCTCTACGACCTATGATCGCCGCCTATGCCAGGAAGATTGAAGTCCGCTCAATCCTTCAGAACAGACCTCTGC
>JAKQFZ010001150.1 GCA_029558215.1 Candidatus Omnitrophota bacterium | reverse complement strand
GCAGAGTCAAACTCAGCGTTCTCTGTTCGTCATCCTCGGCGGAATAAGCCTTCAACCCCTCGTTGAGAAGGGCGAACCCGTGCAGACCATCACTCAAGTCCACGAAGGAGTTCATCGGATGCTCCGTCATAGGTTCTTCGTCGTACTTGCTGTAGTCAGGTTTCTTGACAGGCCTTTCCACAACGTCAAAATGACCCTGCACATGAACCTTGTCTGTGACAGTTTCCGTTGGGAAGCAGACCTGCAGGTAGTGATCTTCGACGGTGTTGTCCAATTCGGTGACCACTTCAACCCAGGGCTGCCCCTTGCGAAGTGTTACCGTGTTGGTGATGGGATATCGTCGGAAGGTCTCACTTCGGGTCTTCTCATCGGCTGAACGCCCTTCTGGAAGCGCCCAGTCAATGCTCACTCGGAATGAGGTCTCCAGACTCCCGTCTCGAACCAGGGCGATCCGTGTCGGGTGACTGAGAGTGGTGAGGATGACGTCGTTGGGAACGGCATGGTGTTCCCAGGGATTGCCTCTCTCACTTGAATCGCGGAAGTATCCGAGGTTTTTGAAGAGGCGGCCGGTTTCTTTGTGCAGGATGTCCAATGTGCCATTTGCGTTTATTGTCACACTCAGAAATTCATTTTCCATGGACTGTGTGCCGGTCAACATGGATTCAGGTTGTTTCGGCTTCTTTGCCGAATGCAGAGGCTTGACTCGGAACGTCCGGTAGCCGAGTGGGGGAACACCATCAAACTTGGCCAAGGCGTGGTATCGGGTTGAAGGGAAATTGTTGGCAACATCGTTGGGACTCTGAACGATCTGATGAAACGGGGACTGTTGATCGGTGATCTGAAGTGGCACTTTTCCGCCCTTTTCATCCACGATCTCGAAACCCGTTGCCTTCCATTCCAAAGGAATCTCAAGCACAGTCTTGATGGTCTCTGAGCGAGTGAAAGTTGCCGGGTTGAAAACGACTACGGCCATATCTTCAGACGACCAGGCACTTAGATCAATGCAACCAACGATATCCATCATGGCACGCTCTGTGACGCAAGTGCTGATTTCCCGCGCCTGCCGGAATCGAAACATCATGTCCTCATGGACAATGTCGCGACTGCAACCGGCAATCGAGTCGTGGCCATGGTTTTGAAGCAGCCAGTTGTATGCCAGATCAATGAAACACTGTGGATACGGCGCTCCAAGCAGGCTGGCGCAGACGGCCAAGGGTTCAGCATAGCAAGTCAGGGCTCGTTCGGTTCTGAAGTTCTCCTGCTTGAGATAGGTTCTGGCGGAAGTGACCCAGCCGATCAATTTGCTTCCACTACCAAGGGTGTATGGATGGCGCATCTCCCCCTTGATCAACGGCCAGTTTGTTTTGGCGTTTGATCGAATCCCGTCCTGAAGTGCTGTAACGGTGCTGTGAAAGACGTCAGCAATATCTTTGAGCGCCTCGCGGCAGTCCGCAATCATATCCACTTCGCGAATGTCGGGGCAGGATGAGTCGTGGCCTGCTGACCAGAAACGATGGGGTTGAGTCCAGTCGTTGTTCTGTTCTTCGATTGCCTGCTGGGCGTATTTAGGAATGTGCTCCTTGTGATACTGAAACTCCGGATGAACGTACTGATAGTCCAGTTCATACTTGTCCTGATCAATGAACCGAAACGGGCCGTGTCCGGTCTTCCAGGACATCAACCGGTAGTCCACGTTGGTCAGATTCCAGTAGACGGGTCGTTGGACAACATACCAGATGTTGTATCTTGGGCGGATGCCCAGTCTTGACCCGATAATTCGAGTTCCGTCAGCGCCTTCCCAGAGGAACTCAGACTTTGGAGCTTCCAAAGTGTTGATCCCACGGTAGAACATGGCGATGTCAATGCCGAAGCCTTTGTAGATCTGGGGCATCTGCGACAGTTGTCCCCAGGAGAACGGGGAATAACCCGTCTTACTGACGTTTCCGAGATCATTGGCGATTTTGTGACCCAGAAGAAGATTACGAATCACGGACTCCGCGCCAACACAGAATTCATCGGGCAGGCAGAACCAGGGACCAATGAACAGACGGCCTTCGGACACGTACTTGCGAACCGTTTCCCTCATTTCTGGCCGCGCTTCAAGATAGTCCTGAATGGGAAGAGTCTGAGAGTCCATGTGGAATGACTTGAAATCGGGGCTTTTCTCAAAAAGATCGAAAAGCATATCGAGCATGTGGACCAACATGTGACGGGTGCGTTGCGAGGAATACCGCCATTCGCGATCCCAGTGTGTGTTGGAGATGAAGTGGCACTGAATACGTTTCGGGTTGTTCTTGGTCTTTGAACCTGTTTTTCCGGGTTTCTTC
>JAKQFZ010001120.1 GCA_029558215.1 Candidatus Omnitrophota bacterium | reverse complement strand
TAAACAACATCACACCAAACAGGAGAAACACCAACTGCCAAGATGAGAATGAATGATGCGAGCCGTAACCCCATGTTTTGCTCCTTCTGTCCCTGTGAAGGTTGAGCTACTTCCCGTGTCTCAGTGCGGGGTACAAGACCTCCCAGGAATGACATCGTTTGGCGTACAGGACGGGGTTCCATGTAGAAAAGTGTAGCAGCCCCTTGCGCTCAGTCAAGTTTGGCAACTCTCTTGACTCTGTCGAGACTGCTTGGCACACGAGTCGGATGAATGCAGAATGCCTGCCAAACGTCAATCTCACTAACGTCATCGGATGGAATTTGTTATATTGCTTTTATGCTCTTGTCTCTTGGGAAACTGTGACTGGCAGCAGTCCGTTCTATGAGAGACAAAGATTTGGGTATGCCCAAGCAACCGTTGCGTACTCTGTGAAACCAGATTGTCTTTCCGAAGGTCTGGATTGGTCGCTGTCAAGAGGGTGTTTTTGGGAGGCGTATATCATGAACCGAATCTACATTATCGCCCCGCTGGTGGCGATCTGTTCCATAGGTTTGGGCGTCCTGCTTTTTCAGATGACTCAGGACTCGGATGTTTCATCCGACGTGCTTCTGGCTCGTGAGGGTCGTGGAGCTCTGAAAGGTTCTCTGGCACGTGGCAAGGATGGAAGACTCACTTCCGATGGAGTGGACAGTGCGACCTCGGATATCGTCGGCGATGCAACCCAGAGCACTGGGGGAAGGATCGGTTCAGCCACCGGCTCCGGAGGGCGTCTCGGGGATCTTGCAATGGCTTCCGGCAGAATAGGCGGAGCCACGATCATTGGTCCTGACGGCAAGGTGATCTTCATTCCCGACTCCCGACTGGGTCCTGACGGCAGACCGTTGAATGAGACCGATTTCAACGAGACGGGATATCTTAGCGATCCCTCAAAGGCATCCAGAAGTCTTACGGGGAACGACGACAGTGCTTCCGGAACAGCGCTTGGCGGAGATCTGGCTTCTGAAACTCCCAATGATCCCTCCAACACAAAGGGCGACGAGTCTTCAACTCCAAAGTCCGTGGACGAGCGATCTGCAATATCGGGCATAGTCTTTGACGGCGAGACAGGTCAGCCTATCTCGGG
>JAKQFZ010001107.1 GCA_029558215.1 Candidatus Omnitrophota bacterium | reverse complement strand
ACGCCCGCCACCAAGGTTCCCAGTGAGATCATCTTGTCCGCCTGCACCAGCTGTTGTCGGCGCGTCTCTGCCTCGCGTGTGGCAACAACCTGTTCGGTGATGTCGTGGAACACGACAATGCCTGCCACGATCTTTCCCTCTACATCACGGACAGGTGCAGCGTTTGCCGATACATATCTGTCCTCAAAACTGTCACGTCGAATGATTACCTGAACATTGCGCAAAGTTTCGCCTTTCAGGATGGCTCTCGAGAGAGGAAGATCCTCTGAAACCACGGGTCGTCCGTCAGGCCAGAAGGTTTGCCAGTTGGGACTGTGATCCGTGACATCAATGTCAGTCAGCGCGGCGTCCGTCTCCCCTCGAATCTGGAGCGACGAGAGGTTCGCGATACGTATTTTGACGTCTGGAGCGTCGGCAATGATGATTCCGCTTGGAGACTGCTCGATGGCGGCTGAGAGTATCTGCTCTGTTCGAGCCAAGTTCTCATACAGTCTCTGGTTAAGCAGGAAGGCGGCAAAATTGTTGGCAACGATCTGCAGGTGCTCAAGATCATTGGCCGTGAAGTCACGCCTCTCATTTCTGGTATACAAACCAAGTATTCCAACGACTTCGCCCTGAGCGATGAGAGGCGCTCCGGCAAAAGAGATGAAGAACAAATGCCCCGGTCTGGGAGTGGCAAGGTGTGCGGTTTGGGGGTCTTCTCGGACATCTGCAATAGTCAAGGCCCGCCTTTCTTCCAGAATCTCCTGCGCGATTCCTCCCGGTTTGTGGAGTCGTTGATGCAGTAACTCCGGAGATTCTCCAGCACTGGCAAAGAGAACAAGATCCTCACCTTCGATGCTTCGGACAACACAGAGATCGACTCCAAACATGTCTCGAATCAGCTCAGCCTGGTCGTCAAAGTTCTGTCTCTGGAGCATCCCCCCCAGAACAGAACTCGATGTCTCAGCGATCATCCTGAGACGGCGATTGTTGAGTTGCAGCTGTTCCTCAGCCTGCTTACGATCTGTGATGTCCTGAAGAGTGAACTGCAGAAGCGTCCGTTTGCGAGATCGAAAACTCATCAGATGGACTTCTGCATCCCATTCCTCACCGTCTGGACGGCGATGACGCCATTCGAAAACAACCATGCCTTCGGAAAGGGCCTTGTCGATATAAAACTTAGCCTTCTCTGGAGAAGGTGTCCCATCGTATTGGACGGGCGCGGACACATCCAGCGGCGTCTTACCCAACATCTCTTCACGGGAAGAGAATCGGTATATATTCGCTGCCGCCGGATTGCAGTCAACGAATTCATAGTTGGCTGCCTCCATAATCACAATGGGCACTCGCGAACTGTCAAAGACTCTACGACGAAACGCTTCACTTTCCCTGAGCGCCTCCTCTACCTGCCTTTGCTCAGCAATAGCGATCACCTGAGCTGCAGAGGAGGCAATAGTACCCACAAATGCCTCTTCGTCTGCATGCCACTCGCGTGCAGTTCCCGTTCGCTCGAGACAGACAACGCCGACCAGTCGCCCCTCGACAAAGATGCCGGAATCCAACATGGACGAGATTCCAAGGGGAACAAGATACGATTCGATGAATTCCATTGTACGGGGATCTGTGTGCGCGTTCCCTGCATAGATTCTGCCGTCTCTTTGGAGACTCTCAAAATAGCAGGGGTAGTGAGATGATTCAAGAACTGCTCCGTGCGTGTGTTTGCCTGAAGACATTTCAAACAAATCCTGACACATCATTCGTTCTGCATCCTCTGAGAAAAGCCAGATACTCGCCCTTTCCACGTTCACAGCCTTTGCTGCTTCTTCGTTCAAGGTCTTGAAGTAACCGAGTTTGTCGCCCAGAGCAAGGGCATTGTCAGCCATGGTCTTCACAAATGCCGCTCGTTGACGCTGTGCACGCTGCCCTGCCTCCATGGCTTCACGTTCGGCACGCTTTCGATCGCTGATATCAACGGTGACGCTTAGAAACTGGGGAGTATCTTCAAAGACGACTGTGCGAGTGGAGATGAGCACATCGCGAAAATCTCCTGTCGGAAGCATAACACTCGTTTCATAGTGTGATATCTCACCTGTCTCTTCAAGTTCTTCCCGCATCTCTTCATCGGCACGGTCTGGCACGATGAAGCCAAGTTCGGTCAGGGTCTTGCCCAAAGCCTCCTCATGAGCCAAGCCAGCCTGCATCAAGAACGCATCGTTGACGAGAACGTAGCGTCCATCCGTGCCAGTTAGAGAGCAAGACAAAGGGATCAAATCGAACAGCGTCCTGAACTGCTTTTCGCTCTGCTTCAGCGCTCGCTCAGTCTTCTTGCGGTCGGTTATATCGCGCACTATTGCCAAAAGATGATACTCGCCCGCAATACTGAGCCTGTTCAGGCTAACCTCTGCATCAAAAAGAGTTCCATCAAGTTTGCAGTGAACCCATTCAAATGCCTGAGGACTTCCCTGCAGAGCTGCATCAATTCTGCTTTGAGCTTTGATTTTGGAGGCCGTCCCGTCTGGCTGAATCAGAGGGGAAAACTGATAGGGCTGATTGGAAAGAATCTGCTCACGGCTGCACCCGAACATTTCAGTGGTCTTCACATTACATTCAATAAAGGTCTCACCTCGCATGAGAAAGATCGCGTCATTGGCGTTTTCAAACAGTGAACGATACCGTTCTTCACTTTCTGCAAGAACTGCCTCAGCACGTTTGGCCTCTGTAATGTCACGACCTTCAGGGATCAAAAGCGCGACCGTGCCGTCCTCTCCAAAGACCGGTTTGAGTGAAAAGTCCACGTTGCGCAGAGATCCACCTGAGGAAATATGTGTTGCCTCAAAACGAACAAACTCTCCTGAGGCCGCTTGTGCGATGGCATTGCGCACTCGCTCCTGCAACTCGACAGAATGACTCCACCAAGGAGTTTCCCAAAATGGTTTTTTCGTTACCTCTGATGCTACTCTTCCAACAGAGTCCAACGCCGCTCTATTTGCCTCCAGTAATATCCCGTTGGTATCCAACAAGCCGATCAACTCATAGGTCTGATCGAAAATGGCTCGAAATTTCCTCTCGCTCTCCTGAAGAGCGACTTCATTGTTCTTTCGGTCAGTGATGTCGAACGTGATGGTCAGAGCGCCGTCAGGTTCACCTTCAGCATTGCAGAGTGCCGAAGAAGAAGCGGAAAGCCAGAGCATCTCCCCGTCTTTTCTGACTACCTTCCACTCTCCACTGGCGTGTTTCTTAGCGGCGGAGAACTCTTGCACTCGCTGTCGTGCGGCAGATCGGAAATCGGGATGCACGAGATCCCAAATGGCTCTGCCAACAATCTCGTGCTGTGAATAACCGAACATTTCAGCAAACCTTGGGTTGGCTGTTCTGACGATTCCCTTTCTATCCATCGTCATTATGCCTGCCATCGAGTTTTCGAACACGCCGCGGAAGAAACTTTCACTTTCCCGAAGGGCGTCTTCTGCAGCCTTCAGTGCAGTCACATCACTTCCGATGCAGAGCACTTCATCCAGCTCTCCCCTCTCGTCCAAAAAGGCTCTGTTTGTCCAACTGACCCAAACCCTCTCGCCGTTGCGTCGAACGTTCTCGTTGCGGTTGAGAACATAGAGATCTGGATGTGCCAGAAGGTCATCCATCATAGTTCTGAGATCGCGTCCCGTGCTCTCCGTTTCAGGAATGATGGTTCCGAGCGCATCTCTTCCGAGGATTTCCTGCTCACTAAAACCGAAGAACTTTTGCGCATACTCATTGAAGAAAGTGATCTGCCCGTTGTGATTGAGTCGCAAAATGATGCTATTCGCACTCTGAACGAGTGTGCGGTAGTGTTCTTCACTCTCTCTCTGCCTTGTGAGTGCATCTTCCATATGTCTGTAGACTTCACCGATACCGAGCGTTGCAACAACAGACCACAGACCAAAGCCGATGAAGGTGAGCGTCCAAAGCATTGCCGATACGGAGTAAGCCTCCGTATCGATCGAGTAGCCCCAGAACCCCGCTCCAACAGCCACACCCACACTGCCGATAGAAAGCAGACTCAGCGTGATGGAGAAAATGCTGCCACGGACTCCGAAGAGCGTGGTAGCAACGATGACAAAGACGAAAAACGTTATCGTTGTCGTTCCCAGCAGCCCGTAGGTCAGAAGTCCCCCTGTTCCGAGCAGGAAGAACATCCCGAGCAGCAGGAAGACTCGGACAGAATAAGCTATCCGATGACGAAAAATGGCAGTTGCCCACAGAATCACAGCGATACAGATTTGCGTCGTCTGAAGAGAAGTCCAAGGAAACTCCAGGGCTCTCGCCAGAGACGCAATCAGTAAAAGTGGGGAGATCAAGGAGAGGAAAACCAGCCAGAGGTTGAGCAAACTATCCCTGGCCGCCGTGATGTTCGGCAGGTCTTTGAGCCACCTTCTGCCAAAGGCAGCAGTCATTGCAACGGACACCAGCGCGATCGCGAAAACAAATAACCAAATGAGATGAGCAGGCTTCTGGCGGCTTTCCGCCCAGCCGACACCAAACCATTCCTCATCGATCCTCTGTCTCTCTTCATCGGTGATCTGAGAGAGGCCTCTCTGCACCAGCGCGAGAAGTTCCTGGTCTGCCTTACGAACCGCCATCCGAAGGTCTGTTCGAAAGAAAGGGCGACCCGAGCGAAGAAACCCCTTGGCTCCACTGCTCTGATTGAAATGGTAAGAGACCATGGGCTCCTCACCCAGCAGAACGTTAACACGTCCACCCCGTATTGACGACACCATGGTTTCATAGTCGGGAAAGGGTGCGAGTATTGCCTCTGGTACTTGTTGGCGAAGCGATTCCTCGATCGTGCTTCCCCCCAACACACCAACGGTCATCCCTTGCATGTCCAGCAATCGGCTCACGGGCCGGGTGTTCTGGTCGAAGAAAGCGTAAGCGGAAAGTACCTGATAGGGATCGGTGAAGGCGAGCAACTGCCCGCGCTCCGGACTGTATGAGGCACCACTCACGACGTCCACTTCTTCCCTGAGCAACGCCGGAATGACTTCCGACCACTCTGTCAGGCGAAACTCAACCTCGATGCCCGTCTTTCGAGACCAAAGCTGCCAAAGGGCTACGTCTCGACCTGCAGGCAGGCCATTCTCGTCCAGGAAAACCATAGGCCGAAAAGCATCACCCGTACCCACAACTATCTTGCTTCGGTCTGCCTCGGATGTGGACAGCAGACACAAGAAAGCGAAAAGCGCTCCAATGGCAAAGAGACATCTTCTCTTTCTGTGTTCACTCAATACTTTCCTGAGGGTGAAGGATGCGAAGGCAAATACCGCAGAGACGAAAGCAAACACCATTTTCTTCTGAAACATCCTGAGACTCCTTCCAAGATATCTTGGCGAGTTTTGACATGCTTTTTACTATAGCGTCTCAAGAGTTCCTAGGCAAAACAACTGGGAGAGGCAGCTCAGTAACGGACTAAGTTGGTGCACAAGTACTGAGAGAGAGACCTTGGGCTGCAGAAAAGTAGATGTCAGAAGATCCGAGGTGCTCTATGGAAAACAGACAGTCGAATGAGAGGTGTCATGCGACCTGATCCGCTTGCTGTCGAAGTAGACCCATGTGCAAGGCATGCTCGAACTGGACAGGACTGCTATAGTCCAAACTGGCGTGCATTCGGATAGGATTATGGAACATTTCGATATATCTGAATATCTCTTTCCTGGTTCTGGATCAAGGCGCCTGGTTCGTGGTGGTTCTTGGAGCCTCGTACCGAGGGACTGCTGTTCCGCGAACGGGGACGACGTCGCCCCGGACAACCGGTTATTCCTCCCGAAAATTCGAATATCTTGTATTTCTTGACTT
>JAKQFZ010001100.1 GCA_029558215.1 Candidatus Omnitrophota bacterium | reverse complement strand
CGCAAACGTCGCAAGGTTGCGGGTGCTTCTTCTGAAGAATTCTTGCCACCTTTCCGTTGAAGGTTTCGAGCTTTAGGTACTCGTCCATGATTTTGACGATACCAGGGCGATGGATCTTCAACCACTTACCGAATTGATTTGCGTGTGTACAAGTAGCCCATCGACCTTGAGGCGTGTACTCTGACCACACGATGTAAATAATGTGAATATCTCGGCAGAGAGCAAACCACAAGTCGTAGTCGAGCTTAGAACGTTCGCTTGTCGCGCGCACTTGATATCTCCATACAGATAGAAGAAGTGCTAGTGTGCTAGCAGAAGGTATGGCTCCTGCGAGAGCTGGCCGGCTCGTTCACACACTAGCCTTATCAAATTGAGAGTCTCATGGAATTGGTACCGGACAAACTCGTGTCGATAGAAATCATCGATGAGGAAACAGAATTCTTTGATGTGTCGGTCGCCGACAATGAGAACCTCTTTGCTGAGGGAATACTCGTCCATAATTCTCGCTACATCCTCGTAGACAAGATCCTCGGGCCTGTGGTACACAAGACCGACGTCAAGACCATGCGGCCTCGCATCCAAGTCATGTCTACGGGCGTGGAGTTCTCCATCGGTAGGTCTGGATCTCAAGCAGCTTTCACTCATCTAGTGACTCGCATGGAGGGGCACAGGCAGCGCCGCGAGATGCTGGTCAGGAAAGCAGTGGAGATGGCGAAGGAAGGCCACTTCGTCATGCTCCCTGTCTCGCGTGTAAAAAGCGTATTGAAGTACGTGCAGGAGATCAACCAAGAAGCAGAAGAGGATTGGGCTCGTCCGTTCTACGGTGGAATGAAGAAGGAGCTGCGCAAGAAGGTGATAGACGACGCGCGCAACTTTCGATTTCGTGTACTCGTTGGCAACGTCAGTCTCATATCGACAGGGCTCAACATCCCTAGAGCTTCCTGCTTGATCTACTGTTGCTTCAGCAACAACCTTCCTAAGGCCAAGCAAAGATTCTCGCGAGTCCTGACGCCCCACGAGAAGAAACCTGACCCTGTCATCGTGCTTGTCATGGACGATGGAGACATCATGACCAAGACCAGGCGCAACGAATTTTGGAACTGTCTCTACAGGGACTTCAATCCAATCATTGACAACCTCACATTCCAGCGACTGAAGGCTCACTTCAGTACAGGTAGAGACCCAACCATCTCCCGTAACGACCTGTAGTATGAAGCCAGACTATATCAAGCTACCTAGCAGGGATTTCTTTCTGGAACGAGGAGTGGAGATTCCTGGCTTCGTTTGGAAGGAGCCGCCCTTTCGCTTTGATCCTCAGGGCTTCGTTCCCTCTGATCTCTACCTCCAGAAGAGAATGTACGACGGTGACCTGCAACAACAAGCCCTCAACAGATGGACTGACAACACTTTCCGGAGCGGTGTGTACTGTTGCGCGTCTGAACCTCATGATGGCCGTGCTCTGTACTTTGCAGCGCACTTGGTTCACGCGTGGTTGGTCAACAACCCTACTGGAAAGGTCGCGTGGAACACCTCCTGGGCGCACGGGTTCAAGAATGCTATGATCGAAGAGGGTCGGCAATGTGACCTTCTCGTAATGAGCAACCTGACC
>JAKQFZ010001086.1 GCA_029558215.1 Candidatus Omnitrophota bacterium | reverse complement strand
GGCTGGCTGGACGTGATCACCACTGATGACCGACTGCACGGTGATTCGATGATCATCGGGACGCCGAGTATGCGCCTGCGGCACCAGATCATTGCCAACATTCCATCCAGGGATGCCATGTACGGGCCGGAGGTTCGAGAGCTCTTCACGACGCTCCCCGGTTGGAAGCTCGTGGGCTGTGACAGCTCAGGTAACCAAGCTAGGGGTCTTGCTCACTACTTGAACAACACAGAGTTTACGAAACAGATGCTGGAGGGCGACATCCATCAGCACAATGCAGACATCCTCACTACAGTCTTGAAGCAGATGGGTATCGAGCACACAGTGCCACGAGCAGCTGCCAAGCGCGTGCTGTATGCCTTTTTGTTCGGGGCTTCTGGTTCTAAGCTTTGGTCTTACATCTTTGGCGTCAACAACGCGGCGCTAGGTAACAAGTTGAAGGACGGCTTCACGACAGCAGTTCCTGGGTTCAAAGCCTTGATGGACAAGCTTGAGTCCATCTTTGGGTCTACGAAGAAGCTGGGTTGGGGCTACATTTACTCGATCGCGGGCAACCGAATCTACGTAGACAGCTTCCACAAGCTTCTGGTGTACCTTCTGCAATCCTGTGAAAAGGCCACTTGCTCGGCCGCGCTGGCAATGACAATGACCGCGCTAGAGGAAGAGCAGATTCCGTACATCCCTCTGATCTTCTATCACGATGAGATTGACTTCATGGTGCCGGAAGAATTCGCAGAAAGAGCCGCAGCGATCGGCAAAATGGCGTTCAAAGAAGCGCCAAAACAGTATGGCATTACTATCATGGATGGAGATGCCAAGATCGGAAACAATTGGTTGGAGATTCACTGATGCTCGAATACTACGATGAACCGTTCGCTTATCTCCTGAAATCCCTTCTGGGTTCAGAGGAGATCGAGGAAATCCACTCTGAGTTTGTCGACGACGACGACGAGCTTTGGGAGCATCCTGACGAATTCAACTGCCTGCTTAGCCTGCAAGGTTCG
>JAKQFZ010001071.1 GCA_029558215.1 Candidatus Omnitrophota bacterium | reverse complement strand
CTCGATCATACTGCTCAAGAGCCTCGATTCGAATCCAGTGTGCCTTGTTATGCCGAAGGCTTTCCGCCTGAAAGACGATTGTTTCGGGGACCTTGGTGCGTACCTTGTTCTGAAGCCACTCAAGCAGCTCGTCACCGCCATAAATCTGAGCCAACAAGTCATCTCGAGAGCCATAGTGTTTTCGATAGAGATGAGTGATTCCAAGAGACGTGAATAGCTCCGACATGCTTTCAGAAGACTCCGAAGCAACTACTGCATCCTGCGAACTGTGTGCAATAAAGAAGGGAACATTCCTGGCATTGCAGGCCAGAACTCGGTTAGCCTCGCCGTCAACTGGTGCTACGGCCGCAAATACATCAGGACGTGTCAGTCCAAGATGGAATGCCCCGGAGCCACCCATGCCAATTCCGGTGAGGTAGACTCGGTCTTCGTCCACATTGTACTGTCGTCTCACAATCCGAAGCAGCTCCCAGAAATCTGCTTCTGCCAAACCTCTCCAGGGCATCTCTCCTCTCATCTTGGGACAGACAACCAGGAAGGGCATTCTCCTCCGACTCCCCCTCAGATTCATCATTTCAGGAATCTGCCAATGATCTGCATGCTGGGAATGCAGACCGATCAGAACTGGGGTCTTCTGTCCCTCGTACGTTTCCGGTACGAAGACAGAATAGGGAACAAGGGCATTGTCCAACTCGCTGCGGAACGCCCTTTGGAAAAGTCCTTGCCGTCGGCTTAAGGCATCTCTGTTGCTATCCATATCTGAGGCAAGTTGCTCCGCCTCATCCAGTTTGAGTTGCGTATTCGAGGACAGCGGTCTCGTGACCATATCGTCCATCTCACTCTGGATCTCCTGAACAAGGTACTCCAGCGTGGAAATTTCAGCAGATGCATTCTGCAATTGGCCTGGGGCACATTCCCAAGGTGGCTGGCGTTCCGAGGGCGTTCTCATACGGATCAGGCGCGTCCGGTTCAGGACATTGAAGAAGCGCTGCTGTGTGTGCTTGAGAGTATCAGAATCGTCTGTACCCTGCGGGACTGTCAGCGAATCCTGAGGATGCGGCTCTTTCAGCCAAGAGGTTGCAGGCTCCAGGGTCGGCAGAACTGAAATCAAGAGCGCGATCCAGCAGAGTGACATATCCGACCAATGCCCTTCCAGATAACTATGCTCCGAGCAGGCCAGCCTCCCAGGGGTGAGGACAATGGCCACTCATACAAACGCTTGCTCGCCAAATGACACGCTTCTTCTGGACAGAGTGTCACTTAATCGAGAGAACTCGACTCCCGGAAAACTTAATGCTTTATCAGAGCATCAGCAAGCACGAGATTGCGTTTAGTCACTTTGGCACTTGACAAATAATCAATAATGCTACAATCATACCAACGTTGGTATGACTCTTTCGTGCGTTCTTTGATATGCTAATGACGAACAATTTGGATTGGGGTTCATGAACAGGTCTTTCATCAAAGACCTCATGAAAGGAAGGTGATTTGAATACGTAGGCCGACAAAGGAGAGTAGATAGATCGGGTTAGACGACTTTATCAGGTATTTTCTGTATTTCAGG
This sequence comes from Candidatus Omnitrophota bacterium, assembly GCA_029558215.1. GTDB lineage: Bacteria > Hinthialibacterota > Hinthialibacteria > JAKQFZ01 > JAKQFZ01 > JAKQFZ01. The sequence goes on along the minus strand of JAKQFZ010001071.1, from coordinate 1,498 downwards.
AGCGAGCATTATGAAAAGAAAAGGATTTACTTTGATCGAGCTGCTCATCGTTGTTGCGATCATCGGAATACTTGCAGCCATTGCAATCCCAAACTTCCTTGCTGCGCAGGTTCGCGCCAAGGTCGCAAAGGCACAGTCTGAGATGCGCGCGGTTGCCACGTCTCTTGAGGCCTATCGCGTGGACTGTGCTGAGTATCCACTTCCCCAAGAGGGACCTACCGGACCGACATACGGTTTCCTCAAGAGGCTAGAAGCACTCACTGAGCCTGTGAGTTATATGAAGTCCCTTCCAGAGGATCCCTTTGTCCCCGGAAGCCTGAAGGAACCGTTGGCTGGCAATGACATTGGCTATCGGTACCCTTACGCTCTTACGAGCGCAGGCAACTTGAAGCAGCCTTTCACCTACGACTACTCAGCCCTCAACTGGTACCGCGTGAACAGAGGGCTCAGTTGGGAGATCACCCTTTCGACTTTCCATGGGGTGAATCACAATGCAGTGCACTGGGGAATGCATTCCCGAGGCCCTGACATCACGTGGAATTCATTCAATCCAAGCACGCCCTTGTTGATCTATGATCCAACAAATGGAACCACCAGCACTGGAGACATTTGGATCATCGGCCCAGGTCAAGGGTTTGCAAAATAGCTGAATGCTGCGTTGTCAGTTCATATTCTGGCCAGGTTCTTAACCTTTGTGAGGTTAAACCAAACACACTGCTTTGGATGGGAACTTTGGTGACGAAAGAAATGGTCGCAGAACGTAGGGATGAGCTGCTCCGTCTGCTGGGTGAGATTGTGCGAATACCCACAGAGAATAGGCCGCCCTACGGAAACGAGAAACCTGGACAGGAATGGTTTGCCAGGGAGTGTAATGCAACTGGTCTGGACGTTGAACTGTATGAGTTGGATCACGTCCCAGGATTTTGTGAGAGCCCCTACTGCTGGCCTCGGGAATTCCGTGATAGACCAAATCTGATCGCTCGCTGGAAAGGAACCGGGGGTGGGCGCTCGTTGCTCTTTTCCGGACACATGGACATTGTTCCACCCTATCCTCTGCCTTGGAATCTTCACGAGCCCTACGACACTGCTGTTGAAGGCACGAAACTCTACGGCAGAGGCAGTGCTGATATGAAAGCAGGCCTTGTGGCTGTTTTGCTTGCACTCAGAATTCTCAAAGAATCAGGTTTCCAACCCAAGGGAGATGTCCTGCTCGAAAGTGTGGTGGATGAGGAGTACGCTGGCGCTAACGGTACTCTGGCAGGACGTATTCGTGGTGACAACGCAGACTTTGCAATCATCCCGGAGCCCTCAGGGATGACCATCTGTCCAGCATGCTTTGGAGCGAAACTGGCAAAGATTACGGTCTCAGGCCAATCAGGTATGCCCTACCACGGACACAGGATAGAGAATCCAGTCTACGGAGTTTCACGAATCATCCAGGCACTCGAAAAGTTCGAACAATTTTGGAATCAGCATTCAGGCTCTCATCCTCTCTTCG
>JAKQFZ010001039.1 GCA_029558215.1 Candidatus Omnitrophota bacterium | reverse complement strand
TATTTATGGGTATCATAAAGAAGAAGAGGATGGGGCTCTTGTGGGAAGGAATCTGTGAAAAGCTGCCTTGGATGATTATGCTCCCTTCGCTGGCACTCTATCTCTTCGGGAATCAGATAAATCTGCCTGCCGGGATTGTTTCGATTCTCCCCTGGATCTGCCTTGTTGCCGCGGTCGCCGTCATCATCCTGACGCCGGTAGGGCGTCGAAACCCCTTTGCGCGTGTCGGTTTGGGTCTCTACAACCTTTACGGCATCACCGGCTTTCTGGGGGACGTCCTATCCTACTCCAGATTGATGGCATTCGGTCTTGTCACCGGTGGTATTGCGGGCGTTATCAACCAGCTGTCCATGATGGTCTGGAAAATTCCCTACGCGGGAATCCTCTTTGCGTTTGTTCTTCTTCTGTTTGGGCACAGTTTCAACATCGTCATCAATATGTTGGGCGCATTTGTGCATACAGCAAGGCTTCACTATCTGGAGTTTTTTGGGAAGTTCTACGATGGCGGCGGGAAATCGTTCAAGCCGTTTCAGAGAGAAACACGATACTCTTTTGTGCGTGATTGAAATCAGGAGGTAGTCACAATGGGAATCTTGGAGGCACTAGGCGGTTTGTTCCTCGGGTTGCTGGGAGTCGGACTTGCCGTTGGCCTGGGCGGCACCGGTTCGTCCATAGGCGTTGGCTATGCCGGACGCAGCGCGGCAGGTGTTTTGGCTGAGGATCCGGACAAGTTCGGCAAACTCATCATCCTGGTTGCGCTTCCCGGAACACAGGGATTCTACGGTTTGTTGGCAGGAATTATGATTCTCGGACAGCTCAAACTCGGCATGCCTGTCGTTGACGGTTTGCGTCTTCTCGGCTGCTCCGTTCCTGTTGCTATTGCCTGCCTGTTTTCGGGGATTCATCAAGGCAAAGTGTGTGCGTCAGGATGCCAGATGGTGGCCAAGAGACCCGAAGCCATGTTCAAGGCGGTCATGTACGGGGCAATGGTCGAGACGTACGCAATTCTCGGCTTGGTGACCACCTTATTGGCACTGTACGGAATTAAGGGCTAGGAAAGCAGATGGCTCTCAAAGATTTGTTGTCAACAATCGAAGCGGAAGCACGCGAACAGGCAGCCGCCATTGCCCAGGAAGGCACCCAGGCTGTCGAGGCGATCAAGCAGGCTGCTGCCTCAGAGATTCGCAAGGAGACCGATGTCATTCGGGAGCAGGGCAAACGTCTTGCGGAGTCCGAACGCGGCCGTATTCTCAGTCTGGCGAATCTTGAAGTCAGAAAACGCCTTCTGACCACTCGACAGCAGGCCATTGCTGCCGTCATCAAACAGGCGGTCAACAATCTTCTTTCTCTTCCGGTGGAGCAGTACTTCCAGCTTCTGGAACGAAAGATCAAAGTCTTGCCGATTCAGGGTACAACGGAACTTCTTCTGAATCCAAAGGACAGGCAGCGAGTGCCACCAGGTTTTCTGGAGCGGTTGAACCAATCCCTTGCCAACGGGAGTATCGTGCTTTCAGACGAGACAAGGGATATTGACGGAGGGTTCATCCTTCGAACCGGACGAACAGAGGAGAACTGCTCATTCGAAGCCGTTCTTCAAGGAATTCGTGACGCACTCGAAGTGGAGATTGGACAGGCGCTGTTTGGCGAGTCAAAGCAGTAGTTGTTCGCGTTTTTCGGACAGGGTTTAGGTCGCTATGGAATGGATCGAATTTCAGGAAGATGACCGGTATGTGTTTGCGGTCGCCCGCGTTCGCGCCATGGAAGCTCGGATGTTGGATGACTATTTCCTCTCGCGGCTCACTTCCGAAAGTCCCGATGGAGCAATGCGTCTCCTGAGTGATTCGGTTTACCGTGATGTGTTTGCCGGCATCGAGCGCCTTGAGGATTTCGCGCCCGCCCTTGAAGATCATCTCAAACTGGTTTTTGATGAACTCCAGGGTATGGCAGCTGAACCCGCGCTCATCCAATCATTGCGCGCCCGGTACGACTATCACAACTTGGGTCCTGTTTTCATGGCCTTCGTTCGAAAAACTCCCCTCGATGCAGCACTTCTGTCGAAGGTCGGAAATGTTCCCGTGATAGACCTCGCCTCTGCAGTCGAGCGTCAAGAAGACTCCCTGCTCCGTGAGTTTTTCGGAGCAATATGGGACAAGTGCCTGCAGGTCTGGAATGAGCTGCCCGAAATACAGGCCAGAGAGAAGATCACCGTTCTTCTCGATGATGCCTATTGGGAAAGCATGACAGACGAGGCTTCTCATTGCGAGAATGCTCTGTTGCGGCGCTACTACACGCTGAGGCTTCAGTGGGAGAATCTTGAACGAATCGTCCGACAAATGACTCTTTATCAGGACGGCACAAGCATCAGGATAGATTTGTTCGAGGAAAGTGAGTGGGGCAACGATGTTTGGCGGCGCTTGGGGGTCACTCCACTGGATCAGCTGGCTCAGGAAGTGCCGATGAGTCTTCTGAAGGCTCCATTTGCCGAGACGCTGTCTCTGCTGATCCAGGAGAAACGTATGGACGGTTTCTTGACGGGCAGGCATGAGTGGCTCAAGAAGCTTCTGGAGACGACCTCCTATGTCAGTTTTGGTCCAGAACCGTTGATCGCTTTCGCTTTGAAAAAGGAAATGGAAGCAGACCGAATCAGGGCTGCCCTGATCAGGATCCTGTATCCTGTATCCAAGGGACAGCAAGGTTAAGAGAAGGTTTCTATGGCTAGAATGGCTGGAGTTGGTTCCAAAGTGTGTCTGTGGCCGTTTCGGTATTTCGGCATTGAGACTTTCTTTGTCCCCGAACAGGGCACCGCTGCCGAGATTATGAAAAACCTGATCGGCTCCAAGGACTACACCGTCATTCTGGTGACCGAGAAAGTCTATCGTGAGGCACAGGAGTTGATAGAGGCACAGCGGGAGTCTTATCTGCCCGCAATCACGTTGATCCCCGATCTTGAGGGCAGCGAAGGGCTGGCTCTGGAACGGATCACCAATGCGATTCGGACCGCTGTGGGTATGGATATTGCGTAGAAGAAACGCTGCGATCTCAGGCTCGGAAAAGGGAGCACGTCTATGAATGAAGGCAGGGTAGTGAAAGTCGCGGGACCTCTGGTCGTCGCGGAGAACATGCACAGCGCAAGGATGTATGACGTCGTTCACGTCAGCGACCAGAACCTCATCGGCGAGATCATTGAACTGCGTGAGGATCGCGCCTCAATCCAAGTCTACGAAGAGACTGGTGGACTGGGTCCCGGAGAGCCGGTCAGAACCACAGGAGAACCTCTGAGTGTGGAATTGGGCCCTGGTGTCCTGACCTCCATCTTCGACGGAATCCAAAGACCCTTGGACGTGATCATGCAGATTGCGGGAACCTATATCACGCGCGGAATCTCCGTCCCGAGTTTGGATCGAAAGAAGAAATGGGCATTCAAACCCATCGCTCAGGTCGGCCAACAGGTCACTGGTGGCGACTTCCTGGGAAGAGTCCAGGAAACCACTCTGATCGAACACCGCGTCATGGTTCCACCGAACGTCGCTGGCAAAGTCATAGAAATCCATGAAGGCGAGTTCACTGTTGAGGAAACCGTTGCCGTCCTTGAGGCTGAAGACGGTCAGAAGATTTCCTTGACAATGATGCAGAAATGGCCTGTCCGAAAAGCCAGGCCCTACAAGAGACGAATCGCTCCTGAAATTCCCCTGGTCACGGGTCAGAGAATTCTCGATGTCTTCTGCCCGGTTGCCAAGGGAGGCACGGCGTCGGTGCCCGGCCCCTTTGGCGCAGGCAAAACGGTCATTCAACATCAGTTGGCAAAATGGGCTGACGCCGAGGTGATTATCTTCATCGGCTGCGGAGAACGTGGCAACGAGATGACAGACGTGCTTCTGGAGTTCCCCGAGCTGAAAGACCCCAAATCCGGGGAACCTCTGATGCTCAGGACTGTGCTCATCGCCAATACATCAAACATGCCTGTGGCCGCACGCGAGGCGTCCATTTACACAGGCATAACCATTGCCGAGTACTTCCGAGACATGGGCTACAGTGTCGCACTGATGGGGGATTCAACATCCCGTTGGGCAGAAGCTCTTCGCGAGATGTCAGGACGTCTTGAGGAGATGCCCGGTGAAGAAGGCTATCCTGCATATCTGCCCAGCTGTCTGGCCGAGTTCTACGAACGCGCGGGCAGAGTCTACTGCCTCGGCAGCGAGGAACGCCTGGGCTCGCTGACGGCTATTGGAGCCGTCTCCCCCCCTGGCGGAGATCTGTCTGACCCTGTCGTTCAAGCAACACTGAAGGTTGTCAAGGTGTTTTGGTCGTTGGAAGCACGACTCGCCTATGAAAGGCACTTCCCGGCGATCAACTGGCTCACCAGTTACTCGCTCTACCATGATCAGATGGAAGAGTTCTACCTCAAGGAAGTCTCCGAAGAGTGGACGAACCTCAGAAAGACCGCAATGAGACTTCTTCAGGAAGAAGACGAGATCAAGGAGATCGCGCGTCTGGTTGGGATGGACTCCCTTTCCCACCGCGATCGGTTGATTCTCGAAACAGCACGCTCCCTTCGGGAAGACTTCCTGCATCAGAACGCATTTCACGAAATTGATACCTATTGCTCGTTAGATAAGCAGTGTCGAATGCTTCGAAATATCCTGACGTTGCACTGGGAGGCGGAAAAGGCGCTGGAAAGGGGAGTGACAATTCACGACATCGTCGCTCTCCACGTTCGGGAAGGCATCTCGAGAATGAGATACACAGGCGAAGAGAAGCGTGCTGAACTGGATCGCCTCCAGGAAGAAATCATCGCGACGGTGGGACGTCTCAAAAGTTCGGAAAATGCTGGGAATTAGTTGGAGGGAAGAATGGTCAAGGAATACCTCACAGTCGAGGAAATTGTAGGCCCCATCGTTCTTGTGTCTGGAGTTGAAGGGGTCAAGTACGAAGAACTCGTGGAACTCGAGCTGCCAGGAAACGAAGTCCGACGTGGTCGCGTACTTGAGGTCAACCGAGACAAGGCCATGGTTCAGCTGTTCGAAGGTGCAACAGGTCTGAGCGTCAAGAGTTGTCGCGTTCGATTCCTCGGCAAGGGAATCGAGTTGGGCGTCTCGCCTGAGATTTTGGGCAGAGTCTTTGACGGTCTCGGACGTCCCATTGATGACAGCCCGAACGTGCTGCCAGAGAAGCGCCTGAGCATCAGCGGAAATCCTCTCAATCCCTACTCGAGGAACTATCCCTCCGAGTTCATTCAGACGGGCATTTCCGCCATTGACGGACTCAACACGCTGGTTCGAGGTCAAAAACTTCCCATCTTCTCAGGGTTTGGATTACCTCATTCAGAATTGGCTGCTCAGATTGCGCGCCAGGCAACTGTCCGCGGTAAGGGAGAGCAATTCTCCGTTGTCTTCGCCGCCATGGGCATCACATTCGAGGAAGCCCAGTTCTTCATCAACGACTTCCAGAGGACGGGAGCCATTGACCGCGCCGTGCTCTACATTAACCTCGCTGATGATCCGGCAATCGAACGAACTGCCACCCCCCGAATGGCGCTCACCGCAGCCGAGTACCTTGCTTTCGATCTCGGAATGCATGTGCTGGTCATTCTCACCGATATGACGAATTACTGCGAGGCATTGCGTGAAATCTCCGCCGCTCGCAAAGAGGTTCCAGGCCGTCGTGGCTATCCAGGTTACATGTACACCGACTTGGCATCCATCTACGAGCGCGCAGGCCGTGTGAAAGGCAAGAGCGGCTCGGTCACACAGATACCGGTGCTTTCCATGCCGGAAGATGATCGAACTCACCCGATTCCCGATTTGACGGGCTATATCACAGAAGGACAGATCGTCCTCGACCGCGCCCTGCATCGTAAAGGCATCTATCCGCCGATCAACGTTCTCCCCTCGCTGTCGCGTCTTCGCGACAAAGGTATCGGCAAGGAAAAGACCCGCAAGGATCATGCGGACTGGTCAAACCAGCTGTTTGCCGGATATGCCCGAGGCCGTGAGGCGCAGGAACTTGCGGTTATCCTTGGAGAGGCATCCCTTTCGGAAACCGATCGCGCTTTTCTGAAGTTCTCCAATGAATTTGACAAGAAATTCGTCCAGCAAGGAAAGGAAGAAAACCGAACTATCGAGGAGACTCTTCAGATCGGCTGGGATCTCCTGAAGATTCTCCCTCGCGATCAGTTGAAACGAATTCGACCCGAATATCTTGACGAGTTTCTCGGTAAGGAAGAAGAGCAACCATGATCCTTCGCGTCAATCCCAACCGAATGGAGTTGCTCCAGCTGCGACGCCGGCTGCTTCTGGCACGTCGCGGACACAAATTGCTCAAAGATAAGCAGGAGGAACTGCTTCGTCAGTTCATGGGTTTGGTTCGGGAAGTTCGAAGACGACGGCATGAGGTCGAAGAGCGCCTTCATGAAATCTACCTTCGTTTCAGACATGCGCGGGAGAATTGTCCTGCTTTCGCCTTGGAGGAAGCTCTTGCACTCCCATCGCTGGTACCAGAGCTCAAAGTCACCCAGGTTCGAGCCATGGACATTCGGCTTCCCAATCTGGAACTGGCTCCCTTTGATTTCAAAATCACCTACCGTCCAACAGAGACCACCGGAGATCTGGACATTTCCCTCAAGGATTTGTTTGTTCTTCTTCCGGAACTCCTCAAGATGGCTGAAACCGAAAAGAAGATTGAGCTGATGTCGCGGGAACTGGAACGAACTCGAAGGCGCGTTAATGCCTTGGAGCACATTCTGATCCCCAATTTGGAGGAGACGATCAAGTTCATCAGCACCAAACTCTCTGAATTGGAGCGGTCGAACCTTACACGTCTGATGAAGATCAAAGATATCGTCCGATCACACTGATCTGAGAATGGCTACTCATACAATTCCACGTCACGCATCATCATTCTGGCAGGAAGGAGTTGTGCTACCCATGAGAAAACCGAAGAATGCTTTCACTTTGATTGAATTGCTCATTGTCGTCGCCATCATCGGTATCCTCGCCGCAATCGCAATCCCCAATTTCCTTCAAGCCCAGGTTCGTTCCAAGGTCGCCAGAGTACTGAGCGACCTGCGTACCGTGTCCGTCGCCGTGGAATCGTACCGCGTTGACTGCAACGACTATCCGCCGTCCCCTGTCGTCACACAGCAGTTCATCGGCACTTTGAATTCAGCTTATTCCTTTCTGCCCAACTGCCTCACAACACCTGTTGCCCACATAACAAAGGCAGCGATGACTGATGTCTTCACTGAGAACCGATACGATGACATCCACAACCGCATTTTCTGGCAGAACTGCATGTGGCTGCACATCCACTACAACACGGCCGGATGGCAGGATCCACTTTTCAGTACGACTTTCTTTCCCGCCTATGGTTTCTGGAAGACCGGCTCACTCGGGCCTGACTGTGATTACGACGGGGGATTCAACATCTACGACCCGACCAACGGTGTCATCAGTGCGGGAGATATCTACAGGACTCAGAAAAGGCCTCTCGGATCGGTGGACTGAGCTCAGCAACGGCACCGATGCAGGACATTTGCCTGTCCACATTCCGCCTTCCACGACATCGCAGAAAAGGCACATCCTCTCGTGGGTGCAGAACGTAGGAAGATGCGCCCAGACTGAGAACAGCCGTATCTCCGAAACACGGTCGTCTGCAAGATAGTGGCATCTGGGGTGATACACCGTCACTCTTTTCCCCAAGACCAACTAAGCGAACGTCGGTGGCATGCTTCAGACGTTCAGTTGGTCCTTGAAGGTCAAGCGGCGCATTTTGCAGAAGCTGCGCGGTGTGGTGATGCCTTCGCCCGTAGTGCCGGCAATGGTCATCGCGGCGTATCCCTCACCCTGAGAGGCAAGGACATTCCCGCACATGCCGTTGACAATGAGCATCGTCACATTCATCTCACGAGCAAATCGCGTAACGCGATCCATATTTCGCGAATGAAGCATCGCCGTATGGCGAAATCCATGCTCGGCTTCCTTAGCTTTTTCCAAACCTTCTTCGAAGTTGGCCACACGAACAAAAGGCAAGAGAGGCATCATCAATTCTTCCTGAACAAAAGGGTGACTCTGCGGAACTTCAGCCAGGATGATACGCGTTTCCCGAGGCACCTTGACTCCAATGGCGTCCAGAATCACCGAGGCATCTCTGCCGATATAGTCACGATGCGGATGCCCTTCTTCGTTGAGAACAACCTTTTCCAACTGCGCGGTCTGGCTCGATGTGACGACGACCGCCCCATTTTGCTTCATCTTCTCAATGAGCGCATCGGCAACATCACGAACGATATAGAGTTCCTTGTCGCAGATGCAAGGCATGTTGTTGTCCAAGCTGCACCCGTCAATGATATGCCTGGCTGCAGTGTCAAGATTCGCTGTCTCATCTACAAGTGTCGGCGGATTGCCTGGGCCGGCGCAGATAGCCCG
>JAKQFZ010001023.1 GCA_029558215.1 Candidatus Omnitrophota bacterium | reverse complement strand
TAAGCGGTGGTGAGGTGATTCGTCTCGTTGGGATGATAGGGCTCTTGGCCGGTTGTGTGCCGGCACATCCGTATTCCATGCAGGTAGATGGCGAACGCGTTGTGGTTGATGTGTTAAAGCCAGATGAGCTGAAAAGTCTGGGAACCGGGGAGAGAAAACTCGTAGCACCTGTGATCACGGCAGCTACGGTTCCGGTATCGGCTCACCATATGATCAAGTCCACCACGCCGGTTTTTAATGAAGATACTCTCGAACATACGGCGACCTATAGCGGGACTAAGGCGGCCAGCAAATTTTATGGAGACGACAAGCCCGCCACCTCGGTGCAGTTCGGTGGAGTAAAGATCACCCGCTCGATTGTGAACGACGGGAAACCTCAGCCTGCAGTAATTCTGACTTTTTTGGTTGATGCACAAGAACTACCGACGAACGGCCAACTGCAGTTAGTTGGCGACTCTGCACTCGTGCACTTTGGGAAAGTCAAAGTGGAAGATCGGAAGTGGTATATCCCTTGGACATGGTTCACGAAGGTCAGAGATCGCATCGATGCCGACGTGAACATTGTGCTTGAAGGACATTGGGTGGATGACAACGATGTGTCCCATCGAGAGGATGTGGCTGATCTCCATGTCCACCTGAGTGATCTGAAGCTTGGCGAGACCACAAACATTTCAACTGCCCGAACCGAGTGGTTCCCCTTGATTCCTCGGAGTAAGAAGCCAAGACTGGGAACGGGAACGTATGTCGTGAAGGTCAAAGTGACGGAATATGACGACTATGGGAAACTGGTCACCGAATTCTCGGACGAAGTTTTGACCAACAAGACTGATTGGACACATAAGATCAAGACGCTCTTCAAGCCAAACCTCTAGACCTCAGAGTCCTTCCGCAGACACCGTCTCCATCTCGGTCTAGAGGCAGATCTCCTGTCGGCAGATTCGTAAAATATTTTGCGCTTCGCACTGTTCCGGCATACCGTCACAGGTATGCCATTGCCGTCTTCACCATTTCAAATCCCGGTCTTATCCACTTGTCCGAAATGCGGATTTGAACAGGAGGCTGCGGTCGCATGTCGGCGATGCGGGATCATCTTTGCGAAGTTCAGGCATGCAGCCAAGGCGAGTGAACCGGATCCAGTAGATCGGAAG
>JAKQFZ010000981.1 GCA_029558215.1 Candidatus Omnitrophota bacterium | reverse complement strand
GGTCATCAGGGGTATAAAATATTTGATCTGCAGGAGAATTGAGCACAATGGTCCAGCTCGGTGAACGGTTTTTATATGCGTTTGAAATAACCGGAGCATGCATCATCGGTCTGATATTTGTTGGTATGGCCGTTACGTCAGAATCTGCTGATATGGCCTGGAAACTGGTGATTGCTGCAGTCCTGTGTTTTTGTATCGCCCTCTTCTTTGGGGTGATGTATATTACGAACACAAAGGAACGAGAGAAAAGAAAGTTCAGAATGTGAAATGTGATCAGAATCTAAAAAAAAAGATTAGATGATGATTGCAGCAGATGTCTTATCTTTTTCTTCGTCGAAATCGACAACAACTGCTTCAGTTGACAGGAGCATTCCTGCAATGGATGCTGCATTCTGAAGACCGGATCTGACAACCTTTGTCGGGTCAAGAACTCCTGCCTGGAGAAGGTCTTCATAGGTGTCAGTCTTTGCATTGTATCCGTATGTCTCGCTTGCATTGTTCTTGATCATAGCGATGACTTCGGCACCCTCGCGACCTGCATTGTCTGCTATCTGGCGGAGTGGCTCTTCGAGAGCACGCTTTACAATGTTGACACCGATCATCTGTTCCGGGTCAGCCTTCAGGGCGTCAAGTGCCTTGGTTGCACGGAAGAGGGTAACTCCACCACCGGCGACATAGCCTTCCTCTACTGCTGCCTTGGTTGCGTTGAGTGCGTCATCGATACGCATCTTCTTCTCCTTGACTTCGGTCTCGGTTGCAGCACCTGCCTTGATGACTGCGACACCACCGGAGAGTTTTGCAAGACGGCTCTGGAGAGTGGTCTTGTCGTACTTCTTCTCGGTGATGTTGAGCTGGGACTCGATCAGTTTCTTGCGGGTGTCGATGTCTGCTTTTGTACCCTTGCCGCCTACGACGGTGGTCTTGTCCTGGTCAACCTTAATGGTCCGTGCCTGGCCAAGCATGTCAAGAGTGACATCCTCGATTGCAAGGTTCCGCTCTTCGCTGATGACGGTTCCGCCGGTGAGGATTGCAATGTCCTGGAGGACTTCCTTTCTGACATCTCCGAATTCCGGTGCCTTGACTGCACAGACCTTGATGGCTCCACGGATGATGTTCAGGATAAGAGCGGTCTGGGCTTCTCCGTCCACATCGTCTGCGATGATAAGGAGTGGCTTTCCGGTCTGGGCGATCATCTCAAGGGCCGGGATTAAGGTCTTCAGGCTTGAGATCTTCCGGTCGGTGATGAGAATATATGGCTCTTCAAACTCGACGACACGGCGTTCCTGGTCGGTGACCATGTAGGGTGAGATGTACCCGCGGTCAAACTGCATACCCTCAACATGCTCTAGACTGGTCTCAAGGGTCTTTGAATTCTCAACGGTGATGACACCATTGTATCCGACCTTGTCCATGGCCTCTGAAATCAGGTTACCGATCTCCTCATCATTGTTTGCAGAGATGATTGCAATACGGTTGATGGTCTCCTTGTCCTTGACTTCTATGCTCTTTGCCTTGATGGAAGCGACTGCAGTCTCGACCGCTTTCATGATACCCTTCTTGATCTCAATTGGGTTTGCACCGGCGGTGATATTCTTGATACCCTCAGTGATCATGGACTGTGCGAGCACGGTTGCAGTAGTAGTTCCGTCTCCGGTGGTGTCCTGGGTCTTTGATGCGACTTCCTTGATGAGTTTTGCACCAACATTCTCGAACTTGTCCTTGAGTTCGATCTCTTTTGCAATGGTTACTCCGTCGTTTGTGACGACCGGGCCACCTGCCTTGTCAAGGACAACATTTCT
>JAKQFZ010000958.1 GCA_029558215.1 Candidatus Omnitrophota bacterium | reverse complement strand
TCTGGATGTGCTGGCGTTTCAGTCACAGTGGCAGTCTGTTGGCGATATGCTCCCTGCAGACTTTGACCAGAGTGAATCTGTGGATGCAGACGACCTGCTTATCCTTATCGGTCTTCTCTCACCTTGACATGACCGAGGCCTATTTCGGTGCATCCACATTCAGACCAATCTCAACCGATGCCTTCGAGTTGTTCTCGATATCCATCTTTCCGCCAAATGTGTTGCCCATGACGATGGCGCTCTTCAGTGGCTCCTTCAGTTGGATATGGTTTTCAGACTGATGGAATCGGCAGTTGGTCACAGTCACATGGCCAGCCTCAGCACTGATGGCATAGGACTTCTCGTTCCAATGGACGAAATTGCATTGGTTGAAGGAGACCGTTCCAGGCCCCCGCAACGTGGCGCAAGAAAAGGCCGGACCCCAGAACGAGCAGTTGTTCAACTGCAACACACCGTCAAATCCTGGGTTGGTAACAATTTGCATCGGTTTCTCACCGAACATGGAAACAAACTGACCATTGGTGATCAGAATTCCATAGGGAAAAGCAGCGTCCACCTGAATGGCAACATTTCCACCATCGGCACCTATCCCCAGAAAGTTCCCGTTCATCGGGCCCACCGGACCGGAAATGAAATGGTATCCGATCTTGTAGCCGAAACAGAACGTGTTGAAAACGTATTCCCAGTCGGATCGCGCAAAAATAAAGGCCTCGCCGTTGGTCGTCAGATAATCGAGGAGTTTCTGCCATAGTTCACCTTGAGGAGCGTTTGCCCAAGGAGTTCTCTGCCAGTAATGCGGGTTGAAATGAACATTTTCGATGCGTCCGATGTCAGTGCAATGGTCTATCAGGATGCCACGCCGCAGGCAGACACCAAACACGTTTCGGATATAGTGCAGCTCATGTTGGTGGGAGAAATCAATGCCATTGTAGGCATTGACCAGCGTCACATTTTCGATGCTGCAATGCATCCCCGTGCCTCGAAAGGTCCAGGGGTATGGTGAGACATTCTCGATACTCTGTTCCGGATAGAATATGGTCAGCCCACGAGCCGCTGAGTTCTCCTTCAGGAAAATGAATGGCGGTCCCATTTCATCGTCTTTGCCTT
>JAKQFZ010000919.1 GCA_029558215.1 Candidatus Omnitrophota bacterium | reverse complement strand
GGCGGTGATCCAGAAAGACGTTCTCTTGAGGAGCCAAGGCTTCATGGGCGTAAGTTAGCGGGAGCCTGTGTTGGCGTCAATCGGGTACACGGAGAGGGTGAGTTCACGGGGTTCTCTGCAGGCACCCTGCCGAGAAAACCGCGATTGCGTCCTATGAAGAGCCGGTCTGATGCCGTCGGTTTAGTTTTCCTGAGATGAGCCGAAAAGTATAATTGACAGCCACACGGTAAATGTGGCATGATATACAGTTGTAAAGTTGAGTCATCATTCCGTTGAGGAGGTGAGTGTCAAGGAAGAAGAAAGACAGAGGACGTCCGTTGGATGGTAGGCTCTTGCTGTCTCGAGAGCCTAAGATGTGTTTGCAGGGATTTTTTCGGACGCTGAGATCGGGATATTCGCAGGCAGTCGAAATTATTCAAGAAATATTCATTCGATTATCGCAACAGCTCCCGACTCCGCAAAGAAGCTTGTTGGAGAATATAAGGAGTTTTTTCAATGAAGAACAGAGGTTTTACTCTTATCGAACTGTTGATCGTTGTGGCGATCATCGGCATTCTTGCCGCCATCGCCATTCCCAACTTCCTGGCTGCCCAGGTTCGCGCTAAGGTGGCAAAGGCCAAGGGTGAAATGCAGAGCATCGCTACTGCATTGGAATCATACCGTGTGGATCAGAACGACTACCCGTGGCACGGAAACGGCGATCCCTGGGGATCTAGTGTTATTCCGTGGACGTTGACAAGCCCAGTTGCGTATATGCAGAAGGAATCTTCTTTCATCGATCCATTTAACCAGGAAATGGAAGACTGGAACCGCAGATATCGCTACAACAGCGAGTGCGGCTACAAAGCCCCAGCGACCATGGGAAATGCCTTGGCCAGTGCGCCGGCTTATTTTCTAGATGAGTTTGGTAAGTGGAAGCTGGGCTCCGATGGCCCGGACAAGAATTTTGGAATTGGCCCTCCAGTCGCGGCCAACTACCAAGGACGTGGATGGTCTTTGGTTTGCCTTTATGATCCAACCAACGGGACAGTCTCTCTTGGCGACATCGTTCGCACCCAGAAATTTGCCGAGATGAAATCCTATTCTTGGGAGCGATAGTCTGAGTTGATCGTTTGTCGTGGAACTGGTTCCACGACTT
>JAKQFZ010000917.1 GCA_029558215.1 Candidatus Omnitrophota bacterium | reverse complement strand
AAGTCATCATCTGGCAACGTTGCCACTTTAAGGGGCGGCAAGTCCTCCTTGGTTGGCTTCTCTTCCAGCGGTGCTTCCACCACGTTCTTGAGTTTGACTGGCTTGTCCTTCTTGGGTGCGCCGTTGCGCTCGGCAATGATGTTGCTCACGAAGGTGTGGCTGACCACGCACATCTTGGCGATCTCTCTGGCGCTAAGCTTGCCCCACTTCTCGTGATCGAGCGCCATGTTGACGGACTTCCTACGATCGGCGTTGGACCTCGGCAGGCCATGCTTGGCGTTGGCTGATAGGCTGCGGCGGATAGCATCCTCCAGCGTTCCCAGTGTTACCTTGGCTTCGATGTAATCTCTGGTGGCACGGGTGTGTGCCATGACACGATGGAAGCCGTCAGTCAGGTAATACTTCAGTCCGTCGAACGTAATCTCCACGGGGTCCATGTCCCCGATTTCTTCAATGATCTCGTGAAACATGGACACCCGGTCCTCGTTGAGCTCGACACGGGTTTGAGTTCCAGCATCCAGAGTGATGTCAGAAATTTTGATGGTCTCTGTCTTCATGTGCCGCTCCGCGAGATGGTCCAGCCCAGCAGGAAGTAGCGCCACTTGGTTTGGATGTTGGCGTTTGCATAGCCTTCGCCTTTGCGCTCAAGAGACACGCGGCCCTTGGACAGCATGATTGCTTCAAATGATTTTCGGATGATCTCAGTGTTGCTCATTTTGTTTCTCCAGTTGGATGAGTAGGTCTACTTCGTGCTTGATTTTTTCGAGGTCTTCGAATCGGTTTGCTGCTGGCTTGTCGCGCCAGCGGGTGATGCGCTTGACGATACAGCCTTCAAGGAACCCCAAGCCGTTGGCATGGATGTACTGGACGGGCTGTATCTTCTTGTCCTTGTAGTGGCTTCCGGCCACCTGAACATCTAGTGCTGTCATAGAGTTGCTTCTCCTAGTTGGTTGAGTTGATCAGTACGATGCTTTGTCATCGTGGCTTTGTGGATTGCTTCCAGCAGCTTCGGGTCTGTCTTTGAGAACGGCCAGAATGTATTCGGCGT
>JAKQFZ010000915.1 GCA_029558215.1 Candidatus Omnitrophota bacterium | reverse complement strand
CGACCGGCAAATATGGAGTGGGTCAACGAAACGCTGGCCAATATGACGCTCGATCAGAAGATCGGACAGATGATCATGATCTGGTATTCATCCGGTACGTCACTGTCCGATGTGGTTCAGTACCATGTCAATGGATGCATTTTCAGCAGCGCCAACATCTCGGGCGCTGCCGCAATCGTCTCGGCGGTCAACCAGTTACAGGCCGCCGCAACGACTCCCCTCTGGTTTGCAGCAGATTCGGAGTGTGGGATGGGCGCTCGATTCGGAGATGCGACGGTCTTTCCAATGAACATGGCTCAAGGCGCTGCCGACAGTGAGATTCTCGCCGCCTCTCAAGGATGGGTAACAGCCCGAGAATCGTGGGCAATGGGTATCCAAATCGGTTTTGGACCTGTAGTAGATGTCAATACCGATCCGGCCAATCCAATCATTGCCACCCGTTCCTACGGAGACGACCACACACAGGTCGCCCGACTGGCACATGCGTACATTGAGGGAGCCAACGGAGCCGGCATGTTGACTTGTCCGAAGCACTATCCAGGGCATGGGCCGACTGACCTTGATTCCCATCTCGCTCTGCCGGTCGTGAATCTGCCAGAGTCGGAGTTGCGTCGAGTTCATATCTATCCCTACCAGCAGCTGATCGCTCAGGGTTTTTCGGACTTGGTCATGTCCGCCCACATCTGGTTTACCGCACTCGATCCAGGTGCAAGTCCCTGGCCTGCGACACTTTCGTCAAAAGCCATGACGGACATCCTCAGAACTGACTTGGGTTTTCAGGGCGTGAGCATCACTGACGCCTTCACGATGGCGGGTGTCTCGGATGTGCTCGAGCCAGCGGAAGCAGTGGTGGTTGCTGTGAGCAATGGAATGGACATCATTCTGATGCCACCCGGCCTGGACTTGACATTCAATGCCCTCAAGGCCGCTGTATTGGACGGAACCCTCTCTGAGGATCGAATCAACACGGCAGTCCGAAGGATTCTGACTGCCAAGAGCCGCGTCTGGCTCCCCGATTTTCCCTATCGCGATGGTACTGCTGTGGGAACAATACTGAAAAGCCCGGAGCATCTCGCCGTCTCCGAAGCCGTCGCTCGCGCATCAGTCACGCAGTTTTGGGAAAGAGGCGGATTCGTTCCCATTCAACCCGAGGAAGACGTCCTCTGTCTCAGACTTGTAGACAATGGAATCATCTTTAATGTGCCTGCGCGTCCCTCGACCCATTTCACAGATAGGCTCGACGCGGCTTTGCCGAATTTTAACTTGGTGAATGTCGCACGCACTCTCAGAACGCGTGACATCAACGATCTCGTGGCACTTGCCTCCGGATATGACAAAGTCATTGTGGCCTGCTATGACTGGAAGCCAATCATGAGTGACAACCAGGTTACCCTAGTGAATCGGCTGCTGTCGGATTCGATGCCCGTAATCTTCATCTCATTTGGAAGTCCGTATCATGCCCTGAAACTTGATGGTTTGCAGTCTTTCTATTGCGCCTATGCAAACGCGGAATCATCGCAAAGAGCTGGAGCGGATGTGCTTCTGGGAAATCTGGTTGCAGTCGGCAAACCGCCAGTATCCACCTATCAGGAAGCCCCTGCGCCGTTTTGGAGCCTCTACTGAACAAAGATGCCATACAGGGGGATATCGTTGATGAAGATTACCGTTTTCTTGAGACTCTATCTTGACAAGCGAATGCAGCTTCGCTAGAAGTGACCGTACTCTCAAATATCGAGAAAGGATTGGGTTCAATGTGGTCTGCTTCGTGTGAGCATGACTACTGAGAACCGCGAAGATGACAAGTCCGTCTGATGATGAAGGCTGCCCATACGCCAGGCATGAAGGTTTGTCATTCTTCACAAATCTCCTTTTTGTCTCTCGCGTCCACCGATGTCTCTCTTTTGAAGAAGGGAGACTGAGGTGAATCTGCTTCTTCTCTCTCTTGGTCTTCTGCTGGCTGGTTCCTTCTTCAGTCTTTTTCTGGGAAGATCGTCACAGGCTCGTACTCTGGGCGCGGCGACGAGCATTCTCGGATGTGTTGCTGGAATCGTTCCTGCCTGTTCCGTTTTGCTGGGTGGACTCACTGAGACCTTTGCTTCCGCTTGGGAGATTCCGATGGGAATCTTTGCGGTCAGGCTCGACCCCCTCTCTGCTTTTTTTGTTCTTACGATTCTGGCGGTCTGCTGTCTGGCTTCTCTCTACGCGGTTCACTATCTCAGGCAC
>JAKQFZ010000903.1 GCA_029558215.1 Candidatus Omnitrophota bacterium | reverse complement strand
CGTATCCGGGAGGAATGGCCCACGCCTGTGAACTTGAGACCTCACTGTACCTCTTCCTGAGTGAGTCGGACGTTGATATGAGCAAAGCTGTGAAGGAGATCAACCCATCTGGGAGCGAGTTCATCTTTGATGACCTGATGGGTTCACCGCCTGTGAAATACGTAGATCACTGGAGCAAACACTCGAGAACGGGCATACATGGCGATCCGACTCTGGCTACTCGTGAGAAGGGAAAGGCCTTCTTCGAGTGCGCGGTTGAGTCGCTCGTCCGCGTGTGTGACGACATGAAGAAGGCGGATTTCGGTATAAGGCGCAACCACCTTGTGACCGATGGCGACCTCTAGTGTAGTCGAACGAAGTACGGGAGGCTGAAGCATGAACTCGGAAGACAAGAGGCATTCGATCAGACAGATCTTAGGGGAACATGAGAGCTGGCGGAGCCGGTGCGCAAACTTGATTGCATCAGAAAACGCCATCAGTGAGCAAGTCCGTGCGCTCCTCGGCTCTGACTTGTCTCAGCGATATGGAGACTACATCGGAAGAGATCTAGCCCGAAGGAAGTACTTCGGGAACACATATATCGAGAAGCTTGAGAGAGAGGTCACAGACATAGCGTCCCAGCTACTTGGTGCGTCCGAGATCGAGTTGAGGACCATATCCGGACACGTTGCGGGAATGTGTGTGCTCATGGGGCTGCTGGGGCCAGGCGACACTGTTCTTGAAGTAGGCGGCGATGGCGGCGGGCATCGTCTGGCGACGAAGTTCCTGGAGAGCAAGCTGATACACCTTGACGTACGATTCATACCATTTGACGAACTCAGGTACAACATCGATCTTGAGCGTTTGGATGCGATGATCCATGAACAACACCCGAAGATGGTAATTCTGGGATCCAGCAACTTCTTGTTTCCTCATCCAGTGCGTGAAGTGAAGAGCATGCTCAGGGATCTTCCGGAGACTGTACTTGCCTATGATGCGTCTCACGTGTTGGGGCTGATCGCCGGGGGAAGATTCCAGGACCCTCTCAGGGAAGGGGCCGACATCGTGTTTGGAAGTACGCATAAGACGTTTCCGGGACCTCAGGGCGGAATCATCTTCTCAAACGACCAGAATCTAATGACACAGGTCAGCGCATCTGTGTATCCGGCTGTAGTCACAAACCACCATCTAGGAAGGCTCCCCGGGCTCGGTATGGCCTTCTTGGAGATGCT
>JAKQFZ010000853.1 GCA_029558215.1 Candidatus Omnitrophota bacterium | reverse complement strand
TTGGATATCCTCGGGGCTTATCCGACTCATACATCCGATAGATCGCCCCGTTGCGAAACTCCGTCCATGTATTCTCGAACCAGAACTCACCGCTCGGAAGTGCTCTGGGTTTCTCAACATCTCCGCGGAACTCAGCACGCTGCGGGTCATACGTGATTTCGAGAATCTCCTGCCTCAGTGCAAGATTCTCAGGGATAAATCGCCATTCACTTCCCAGTTGGGGATGTGGCAGTTCCCCTTCTTTGGCACACACTAGATGAGAGCCACGTGAGCCACCACCTCGCTCCAAGACCGCATAGATCGCTTCCAGAAATCCCAGTTGTGCCAGAGCCAGTTCACGAACAATGACCGCATCCAGATATCCAGGCGTGCTCTGTTTCATGCCATTCTTCTGAATGTCTTTGTACTCCCGCCAGGCACATTCCAGAGCCTCTCGAACGCCTTCTCTGCGACGAACCATGCCAGCATGTTCACTCATCCGTCGCTGGATAGCCTGCCGAATCTGAGAGCAATCGCGAGCCGCCGAGGAGCACTGGCGAACCTGCGCCACCTCTGCGATACGCCTTTTGACTACTCCGGAAGCCCGATCGGCAAAATCGTCCATCGAATCTGCACGGTCGAAGTAAACATGCGCGATCCTCAGTGCGGCGCGAAGCCCTCCAACCTGGCCTGAGTTCAGAGCCGACCCGCCCGGCCTTTTCACGCCATGAGTTCCAGCAAGCTCCCCTATGACAAAGAGATTCTTTACGTTTGACTCCCACCAGGCATCCACCAGAAAGCCTCCATTGCAGTGCTGCGAACACACACCTATCTCAAGAGGCTCCTTCCAAAGGTCAACACCCATCTGTTTGTACAGATCAATACTCGGCTGATTCATGTGAGCCAGTCGCTGGATCGGAGTATTCTGGAGCGCTCCTGACTTCTGAAGATACTCGAGAGCCTCTGGTCGAAGTGACTCCAAACGAAAGTCATCCAGTCCTTGGGTGGCAACGGGATTGCTCGTGAAATCCATGAATACACGACGGCCCCGATTGATCATCTCGTTCTGCACAAGCACATCAATGAGCGATGAACCGGCGTTCGCAATCTTGTCATGATCAAACGGCCATTGGTAGCCCTTCAGGAAGATATCCGTAGCGAGCGTCGCCATGCAGTCGAACCATGGGTTCAGAAACTCCTGAACATCCCCCCCGTCAGAGTCGGTGCTAAAATACCTCGGAACAACCTGTTGATAGGTTCCCGAAAGGTTCCATCGCGGGTTCAGAGAAGCCAGTCCAAACTGTGATTCCGTCAGATTTCCTGCAGTTGCACCAGCCTCAAACAACGCTGCAAACGGACCCATCTGCTTCTTGGGATAGACCGATATCTCGTACAAGTCCCCCGGTCCACCACCCGCCATAACGACATTGCGACAGTTGAACAGCACGAAACCGTGATTGTCACTTGTCTCCAGACGTGAATCTGCACAGAGCAGTCCACATGCCCTCTCACTGCCGCCTTCCGTGATAACCGAGAGAACATGATGATGACTGAAGAACTGAACTCCGTAACGTCTCAGTTCGGCAATCAGTTTCTGAACCATATAACGGGATGTCCAGGGACCAGCAGAGGTTGCCCGTTGTCTCGGATCGTGATCTGTCTTGTACCCCACAAAACTCCCAGAGGCAGTGTGCGGAAAAGGAACCCCAATATCCACCAGATGATGAAAACACCGCAGCGAGTTCTCACCTTCCATCAAAGCCAGATCACCATGGGCAGAGCCCGCAGCGGTCAAGGTCTTCGCAAAGTCTATTGGGCTGTCTGGTTCAACGCCATGGGTGCCCAATTTGTAGTAAGTCTGCTTGTCCGAACCGGAGTTGTTGGATGTGCCATGCCCAATCCCTTCCGTCACAACGGCGATTTCATTCTCTGGAGTGTCAAACCCGAGTTCCTCCATCTCGCGAAAGAGTCGAGCAGCACAATTCAAGCCTGCTGCTCCACTGCCAACAATGACCGTATTCAGTGAGTAAACGGGAACACGAATTCCCTCAATGTCTATTTCGCTACAATGAATCATCAGCCTGGAGACACCCCTTCCCTCTTCAGAGACGGCGAATTCCGAATCCTCCACCAACCTCGATACACTCACCCGTTGAATAATCAAGATCACCCCGAGCAAAAGCCGAAACAACCCGTGCAATGTCATCAGGCTTTCCCCAACGTTTTATCGGAAGCAGTCCGTCTGATATCATCTTGTCATATTTGTCCTTGACGACACTGGTCATTGGAGTCTCGATAATCCCAGGGCGGATTTCAATGACTGGAATGCCGTATTCCGCAAGACGATCGGCGTAAAGTTTCGCTGCCATGCTCAGAGCGGCTTTCGAGATGCAGTACTCTCCCCGAGCTGTTGATGAGGTATAGGCCGAAATGGAAGTGATGAAGACGATACGCGCGGTCTCAATCTTTCCCTCATCCTTCCATTGAATCATCCGATTGGCCACCAACTGGGTAAGAAAATACGGTCCCTGCAGGTTGATTGAGATGAGCCTCTCAAAACTCTCCTCTGATGCATTGAGGATATCCCGACGCTCTTTGGGTGCGACACCTGCATTGTTCACAAGAAGATCAATCTTGCCAAAACGCGAAAACACTTCATCAACCAGAGTTTCCCTTGCCTTCGCAGAGGCAATGTCAGCGCAAAAGACCTCAGCGACGCTGCCACCACGTTCAATGGTCGCCTTCACCTCGTATGCTCCAGACTGAACATTACCGGCATCGGCAATGATGTCGTTGACTGCAAGAGAATAGCCTTCTTGTGCAAGTCGGACAGCAATCCCTCTTCCGATGCCCTGTCCTGCTCCAGTAACGAGCGCCACCCTCTTTCCCTCAAGCGAAACCTTCACTTCAGATCTCCTTATTACTCATGAGCCATTGACCAATGGCCGTGGCCGCCCTCATTCCTTCTGCAATGGCTTGGACGATCGTGGCCCCGCCGTTGACGATGTCGCCACCAGCGTAAACACCTTCCAGCGAAGTCTCCATCGTCTCAGGGTCAGTGGCAATCAAATCGCTTCGAGTGAGACTGACATTGGTCAGCACGCTCTGCAGATCGTCTTGAGCTTTCTGTCCCAGTGCCTCAACAACCCAGTCAACATCCAGAACGGCCTCACTGTTGGAAACAACCACAGCACGACGCCTTCCGGAAGCATCTTTCTCTCCAAGAACCGTCCTGGCTGTCTTGACTCCTCCGATACGGTTGCGATCATTCTTAACGTAACCTATTGGTTGCGTCAGCACCAGGAAATGGATACCCAGATCAAGCGCCTCTTTGCGACCTTCGCTCCAACAGGGCATTTGATCGAAAGAACGACGGTACACAAGATAGACATCCAGAGCACCCTGCAACTTCGCAGCGAGCGCTGCATCAATCGCGGAATTACCACCACCGAGAACGGCGACTCTCTCGGGCAGAACGGATTCCGGATTCTGCTTGATCCGCCGCAGGAAATCCAGAGCGCTCTCAACACCAACAATCCTCTCTCCCTCAGGAACAAGCGTCACGGTTCTCCACAGACCGATGCCGACAAACACGGCAGCGTAGTCGTGGCGCAGTTG
>JAKQFZ010000852.1 GCA_029558215.1 Candidatus Omnitrophota bacterium | reverse complement strand
CATTCAGTTTGTGTATATGACCGGCCATCTTGATGGAAGCGGATTGGAAGGTACGCTCCACAGTAACAATAGCATCGTTCGAGACTACTGCGCAGCAAACGGCAGGACACTTTACGACTTTGCCGATATTGAAAGCTACGATCCCGATGGGGAGTATTTTCTCGACAGATGGGCAGACGACGCATGCAACTATGACGGTGGAAACTGGGCTGAGGAATGGTGTGCATCAAATCCCGGAGAATGTGATTTTGGTGATTCCTGTTCTGACTGTGCCCATTCTCATTGTCTCAATTGCTTTCAGAAAGGTCAGGCCTTCTGGTGGTTGATGGCTCGGCTTGCTGGTTGGGATGGCGTTACAGGAGAACCAACGCTCACACCTACTCTCGAACCCTCGGAGACTCCAACACCAACTGAGCATTCAGCCGATACTCCCTCTGAAACACCCGCACCCGTTGAAACGGAGACACCCACACTCTACCCAACATCAACCAACACACCCGTTGTTCAAGTCATTGATCCCCCTCGGGCGGATATCAACGAAGATGGTGTGGTAGACGGAAAGGATTTGCTCCTAATCCAATGGGGTTGGAATTCCCTGCAGCAAGGCCCAGCAGACATTGATCAAAATGGATATGTGGACGTGCGCGACGTCTTCTTAATCGGGAGGAATTGGCAGATAGGTGTGAAGTTCACTTCAACACCAACATGCACCTCAACAATTCCTCCGGCAACAGATACACCGTCTTCGACACCCTCCGATACAACGACTCTAACTCCCCAAGAGAGTCCGACGAACACTCCAACGCCAACAGTGGGTATTGTCTTTTTCCCCGATTCACATCTGGAGCAGGCAGTGCGAAGTGCGATCAACAAGCCGAAAGGGAATATCCTAAGCACTGATCTTCTGGAACTGACTCATTTGGACGCCGGGGAGCGGAGCATCACGAACTTGGAAGGGCTCCAATTCTGCATCAATCTGTCCTCTCTGGCGCTCTACGGAAATCATATCACAAGTATCACCCCTCTCTTGTCTTTGCACTCGATGGAGTATCTTTACCTTTCAGATAACCAGATTGCGGACATTGGGCCGCTTGGTGGGATGAGCCAGTTGAGGGAGTTATTCCTCGGCAACAACCAAGTTGTCAACGTCACTGCCTTGGCAAACAAGACGCAGTTGACAGTCCTAGACATGCCCAACAACAGTGTTTCCGATGTCACACCACTCGCAGGACTGTCAGCCCTGACTTTTCTTGGACTGAATGAGAACAGAGTCAGTGATCTGGTGTCATTGAGCAACCTGACCAGCCTTGAGACCCTGTACTTGGAGGGCAATGGGATTGCCAATGTTTCGCCACTTGCCTCATTGACATCGCTTTCGAGTCTTTTTCTTGGATACAATGGCATCCAGGATGTCAGCCCATTAGGGAATCTGAGCGGACTGAACTGGCTGGAGATTCACAGCAATCAAGTGGTTGACATATCATCGCTGGAGTCTCTGACAAGTCTCACTGGTTTCTACGCATATTCAAACGAAATTGTGAATGTCACAAGCGTTGCCAAGATGACAAACCTGGAGGAACTTGGGCTTTCAGACAACCTGATCGTCAGCATTCTGCCTCTTCAGAGCCTTCTGCAGATTCGAGACGTTCATCTTGAGTGGAATCAGATTGAGGATCTCACAGGCTTGGTAGACAACACCGGGCTTGGGACGGGAGATCGCGTAGACGTCACAGGCAACCCTTTGAGCACGACCGCGATCAGCACCCAGATTCCAGCTCTGCAGACACGCGGGGTAACAGTCCTGCATTAGGAATGGATTGGGGGTGGAGATCAGAGAGACCAGATGACCGAGTCTCCGCTAGATGATCTCTATCGTGTCGTCTGTCTCTTCTCGCCAGATATTCATCCTGGAATGCAAGTCACTTATGAGCGTCTGATGCTCCTGGGAATCAATGAGATTCCTCAACTCATAAGGGTCTGAATGAAGATCGTAGAGCTCATTCTTCTGACCCAAGTTGATGATATACTTGTACCGTTCAGTGACCAACAGCCGCCCCTGATGCTTGACCTGGTGTCCATAGGTACCGCAGAGCAGATCTTCGCGCCAGTCGCTGCATGTGCCGGAGAGAAGCGGCAGAACACTTCGACCGGCAACGGACGCTCCAAAGGACAGACCTGCCGCATCCATGATCGTCGGAGCGATATCCACACTGCCGACAATCTCATCGCGAACCTGACCAGCAGGAATGACTCCAGGAAATCGAATCGCAAACGGAATACGCATGACTT
>JAKQFZ010000794.1 GCA_029558215.1 Candidatus Omnitrophota bacterium | reverse complement strand
CTTGGGCAGGTTGCCGTGAATATGGTTGGGAAACAACCCAACTTGAAAAGCGATCGGGTTGTCTTTGCGCCAGACCTTAAACACACCCTGCACCTCGGCATAGCGATCTTCGGACAGGCGCTTGAAGTCCAGGCGATATTCCTGCAGGGCAACCTCCAGCGCGATCCAGGTGATACCAAGTTCAGGGTCATGTCCTTCGAAGAGATCCTTCAAGACTTCGACCGCATCCGCTTTGGTGATCGGTTTGCCGATCTTCAATGCGGCCTCCAGCAGGTCGTCCGCCTGCCAGACCGGAGCGATCTTGTCCTGCCAATAGCGATGCAAAACCTGAAGCGCATCGTTGGGGTTCACGCGCAGTTCTTTTGCAATGGACTCCGCCATTGCTTCGATTACATGATCGTTCATATTGGATTCCTTTACAGATCTAGGTGGGAATGCGTCATGCCATCATCACCAAGCAGTGAGTAGTGAATGGCATACGCTTTACGAATGTAGCGGCGCGCGCCGCGTTCGAACCGAAAGAGCGGTTCGTTTTCATACAGATACTTCCTGGGCGTGCGGCGGAAGATCGTCCAGCCGATGGCGTCCGGTGCGCCAGGCTGGCTGCGCTCGATCTGGATCGCTGCATGCTTTCGCAACCGGAGCAGGGCCTGGTCAAGCGTGAGGGGAATATTCGAACCGATCGCCATTGCCTTGAAGGGCAGGATGACCAGATCGGGTTTGAATGGCAACATAGAACCTCCTGGGAAATAAAAACTGCGGGCTCGGTGGATACCGAACCCGCAGTTCAATTGATTGGTGATGGATTAGTGTTTTTCTGTACGTACCTGACGCAGAGCGGCAAGCATGTCTTCAAGTGATACTCCCGCCTCCTGCCACTGCTCAGCCAGTGTATCTGCCAGTTTCGCCGTGCGTGAACGTGCCTTGCTCAACAACAGCACTCCATGCCCAAGATCATGCAGGACAAGTGGAGTACCCAGTTCAAGGCGGGCGCGCTTCCGCAGTTCGCTTGGCAAGGTGATCTGTCCGTTGCAGCGAACACGTACATCAAACAAGGTCTTCATGTTCTTCTCCACATATTGATTTTACATCAGACACTGGTTTGGTTGATTCGCTGGAGGAATCCTCTCCATCATTTGGGACGGAGTCCAACCAGCGCTTCATTGCTTCTCGTTCCTTCTCGATCTGCCGGGTGAGATCCTCACGTACCTGCTTCTGATCCCAACCGGTTTGATGTGCCTGTTCCAGTTTCTTCAGGAAGTTGGTGATGTCGCGTTTTTTCTCAGGGACAGGATCAAATGTCGGATCGATAGTCGCCTCCACGGAGACATACTCATGCCAGGGATGATCGTCCTCACTCACGACATCGAA